>CADBML010000033.1 GCA_902795825.1 uncultured Bacteroidales bacterium | reverse complement strand
GAACAGACCCTCCAACAGCATATTGTCGATAAATTCGCTGATTTTAACTCTTGATTGCTCGTCGACCAACGACAGAAGAATTTCATATTCGTCGGGATATGAGCGTTTGTCCTCCGTGATTAAACCTTTGTAAATAAGATAATTCTCGTAATTTGTGCGAATGGCAATAACAGCGGCCACGGTCGATTTGAGGCTTCCGGTCATTTTCAGCCAAAAGGGCCAATATGTGCGGTTGCTTGTGTTGTTGGTGATTTCAAACGAATCGTCATCGACGTCAAGTCCTATCAGCCGCAAGTCTTTCAAAATGAATTGACGCTGCGCCTCAAATTCTTCGTCAAAAAGTGGCAGAGCCTCATCCTCGTCCATGTTGGGGAACAGCCCTCGGCAGCCGTAATAAATGCTCCATTCGATGTCGTCGCGGTCGAACTCTATCAGAAATTCATATTTGCGGCCGTCAATGAGTTCGAGTTGCGGCGGCACGAGTTTGTACATCACATGAGTAGTCGAATGGTCGATGCCGTTGACAGAGTTTTCGAGCACAAAACGGCTGTCGTCGTCAAGCGGCGACAATATCCGCAAGCATTTCTCTACGGTCTTCCGCCGGAACGTCTCATGATTTACCGTGGGATTCGTTTTTTCCATATACTTATTCAGGTTTATTCATCGGCGAAGTTACAACTTTTTACTGACAATTCCACACCAATTAGCGGAAAAAATTAGCCGGCCATCCTTGCGGGAGGGTCGGCTATGTCCGTGGTTGTCGTTGACTGACAGTCTGCGACGCGATTAAGCGTTCTTGACCTTTTCGACAACTGCCTTGAATGCTTCGGGATTGTTGAGGGCGAGGTCGGCGAGCACCTTGCGGTTGATTTCGATACCTGCCTTGTGAATCAAGCCCATAAGCTTTGAGTAAGAGAGGTCTTCCTGACGTGCCGCGGCATTGATGCGTTGAATCCACAATGCGCGGAAGTTGCGTTTTTTGTTTTTACGGTCACGGTAAGCGTAGGTCAAACCCTTTTCCCAAGTGTTCTTGGCTACGGTCCAGACGTTTTTGCGGCTACCATAGTAACCTCTTGTCAGTTTTAAGATTTTCTTTCTTTTTGCGCGCGAAGCGACATGATTTACTGATCTTGGCATTTTGTTTTTGTTTTTTGAATGTTAGCGGCAGTGAGCACTTTTTTGGCTAAGCATTCGGTTAATAATTTTGTTTAAAATCACGAATTAAATTGAAACCTATTACTTGAGGGCAAGTAATGCCTTTACGTTGCTCTCGTCAGCGTTCGACACTAATGCGAAGTGGTCGAGGTTTCTCTTTTGTTTTTTGGTCTTCTTAGTCAGAATGTGACTGTGGTACGCATGTTTGCGTTTGATTTTTCCTGATCCGGTAAGGGCGAACCTCTTTTTGGCACCGGGATTAGTCTTTACTTTTGGCATTTTTGTTACTTTTAAATTAATTAATTCGATTATTTAATGCGCGCCATCTCGTGACGCATTCAATTCATTTCTTTTTGTTGGGCGAGAACATCACGATCATCCGTTTGCCCTCAAGCTTCGGCTGCTGCTCCAGCCGGCCGTAGTCGGCCAGATCCTCGGCGAATTTGGCGAGCAACGTTTCGCCCTGCTCCTTGAAGAGAATCGAACGCCCCTTGAAGAAAACGTAAGCCTTAACTTTTGCGCCTTCCTTCAGGAACTCGACGGCATGCTTGAGTTTGAACTCGTAGTCGTGGTCGTCGGTTTGCGGTCCGAAACGGATTTCCTTTATCACCACTTTCACCTGCTTGGCTTTCTGCTCTTTCTGATGCTTCTTCTGCTGATAGAGGAATTTCTGATAGTCGTAGATGCGGCAAACCGGCGGGGTGGCGTTGGCTGTTATCTGAATCAAGTCAAGCTCCATTGCCTCGGCCATGGCGAGAGCCTTGGACAAAGGATACACGCCTTGATCCACATTGTCGCCGACGACTCTCACTTCCGCCGAAGTGATTTCGTCGTTGATGGCGTAGTTAGGCTCATCGTCGTTTTTGCGGCCCCGTTGCTGCTGCTGACGGGGGCGCGGAGAGGGTTTAAACGGCTTTTTCTCCATTCAGTTAACTTCTTGATTTGTCATTTCTTTGACCTCGCGGGTCAATTTCTCGGCAAAGGTAGTAACTTTCATCGTACCTTCATCTATACCCCCCTGTTTTCTTACGGATATTTCACTATTCTGGGCTTCTTTTTCGCCCACTATCGCCATATACGGGATGCGGCGAAGCTCATTGTCGCGGATTTTCCGGCCTATCTTCTCGTTGCGGTCATCGACCACGGCGCGGATGTCGTCGGCGGAGAGCTGCTTGGCCACAGCGTAGGCGTAGTCGTTAAACTTTTCGCTGATGGGAAGGATGATGACCTGCTCGGGAGCGAGCCACAGAGGGAACTTGCCTGCGGTGTGCTCGAGGAGAACGGCCACAAAACGTTCCATTGAGCCGAACGGAGCGCGGTGGATCATCACTGGACGGTGCTTCTGGTTGTCGGAGCCGGTGTATTCAAGTTCAAACCGTTCGGGGAGGTTATAGTCAACCTGAATCGTACCGAGCTGCCAGCGGCGTCCGATAGCGTCCTTCACCATAAAGTCGAGTTTCGGACCGTAGAAAGCGGCTTCTCCAAGCTCCTTGCGGGCTTTGAGTCCTTTTTCCTCGCAAGCCTCGATAATGGCGGTTTCGGCGAGATGCCAGTTTTCGTCAGTGCCGATGTATTTCTCTTTGTGGGCGGGGTCGCGGAGCGAAATCTGAGCCTCGAAGTTGTCGAATTTCAGAGCCTTGAAGATGTAGAAGATAATATCCATCACCTTGAGGAACTCGTCCTTGATTTGGTCGGGGGCACAGAAGATGTGCGCATCGTCCTGCGTGAAGCCGCGGACACGCGTAAGTCCGTGAAGCTCACCGCTCTGCTCATAGCGATAGACGGTTCCGAACTCGGCCAGACGGAGAGGCAGGTCGCGGTAGGAGCGCGGGAAAGCCTTGAAAATCTCGCAGTGGTGGGGGCAGTTCATCGGTTTGAGCAAGTATTCTTCGCCCTCTTCGGGAGTGTGGATCGGCTGGAATGAGTCCTTGCCGTATTTAGCGTAGTGTCCCGAAGTGACATAGAGTTTCTTATTGCCGATGTGGGGGGTGATTACCTGCTGATAGCCATATTGCTTTTGGATTTTACGCAAGAACTGCTCGAGGCGGTCACGAAGTGCCGCACCTTTCGGCAGCCAAAGGGGAAGTCCGGCACCGACATTGGCTGAGAATGCGAAAAGCTCCATTTCCTTGCCGAGTTTTCGGTGGTCGCGCTTCTTGGCTTCCTCTAGGAGCTGGAGATATTCGGTGAGCATCTTTTGCTTGGGGAATGTGATGCCATACACTCGGGTGAGCTGATGGCGTGTCTCGTCGCCGCGCCAGTAAGCGCCGGCGAGCGACATCACCTTCACGGCCTTTATGGGAGCTGTGTTGGCGATATGCGGACCGCGGCAGAGGTCGGTGAAATTGCCCTGTGTGTAAGTGGTAATGGTGCCGTCCTCTAGTTCGCTGATCAGTTCGCACTTGTATTCTTCGCCGCGTTCGCCGAAAAGCTTGAGGGCGTCGGCCTTGGAGATGTCGCGTCGAACCACATCCACCTTGCGTTGCGCCAGCTCGAGCATTTTTTTCTCGATTTTGGTGAAGTCGGCATCGGTGAGCTTGACGTCGCCGGTATCGACATCGTAGTAGAAACCGTTTTCGATTGCCGGACCGATGCCGAACTTAGTGCCGGGGAAAAGCTCTTGGAGGGCTTCAGCGAGGAGGTGGGCCGACGTGTGCCAGAAAGCGTGTTTGCCTTCGGGGTCGTCCCATTTAAACAATTTAATCGTCGCGTCGCCATCGATGGGGCGGCTGATGTCCCATTCTTGGTCGTTGACGCTTGCGGCTAGCACGTCCTGAGCGAGGCGCGGGCTGATGCTCATTGCGATGTCGTACGGCGTCACACCAGCCTCGTACTCTCTGACTGAATTGTCGGGAAAAGTAATTTTTATCATTGTTGTTTTAGTAATCGTTTTTTCAGTCTGCAAATTTACAAAAAAAATCTCGCATTTTCACCCTTAATTCCAAAAAACATTCACCATAACATAACAAAGTGCTTTTTTCCATTAATTGCTCATTAGTTGTCAATCAATGCGAGATGGCCCGAGGATGTTTTGAAGCGTCCGACCATCCACAAAACGCAAAAAAGGCCTTATTTCATTCATGTTTTTTTCGATTTGTTTGAAATCTCCCCTGTATTTGCATCTTTGAAACTGCTCTTTTCAAACACTTTCTTCATATTATCAATTTGCTCTTGACACGACATGGAAATGCTGTTTGTAATTTTGGCTTCCTCTTTTAGCATATCAGTGGTGATGGTGAGTTTTTTGCCCTTATTGCTGGAGTCTTTTATGATTTTCAAGAATTCCTTCTCAACGGCCTCATTCACCACCGCTTCAATGTCGGCGCCATTAAAGCCCTTTGCACATTTCGCCAGTTCTTTATAATCAATATTATCGACCTCAACTCCATCGGCATTTTGTTTCTTTTTGATATGCACCTCGAAAATCTTCTTGATTTCCTCGTCAGTCGGCAAGTTTACGCAAAATATCTCGTCAAAACGACCTTTTCTCTTCAACTCGGGGGGCAGGTTATCGGCCTTGTTTGCTGTGGCGATGGTGTAAACGCTGCTCTTTTTATCCTGAAGCCAACCGAGGAAATAGCCAAACATACGAGTGACAATGTCGTTATTCTCTCCGCCAACGCCGGAAAAGGCCTTTTCTATCTCATCTATCCACAAGACGCATGGAGCAGCCGCCTCGGCCAATTTTATCGCTTTACGCAAATTCGCCTCGCTTTCGCCGACGTATTTGCCCAACATGCTGCCCATATCAAGTTTCAGAAGCGGAGCATTGAATGCCGCAGCCGATGCTTTGGCACATAGCGACTTACCACAGCCCGGCATTCCGACAATAAACACGCCTTTGGGGATTTTAACTCCATAGCGTTGCAAATCGGCCACATGCTTCATCACTTCCGACTTATCCTTTAGATATTCTTTCAATGCCGTCATTCCTCCTATGTCGTCAAGACTTTCCACAGCGTCGATAAGTTCGAGCGTTCCTGAACGCTTTACCATCTGCTTCTTTTGCTGGAGAATCATTTTTTGGTCTTCAGCCCGTAAAGTGCCGTTTTCACTCATCGCCATGTCGAGCGTGCGGTCAATCTCAAAAGCGGTCAATCCCTTAAGCGACGGCATTAGCTTTTGAACATCGTCGGGGTCAAAATCAGAATCTTCGTTGACCTTTACGTGAGCGTCAATTATTCTCTTTATTTCATTCTCATCAGGCAAATCAATGTCAAGATACGAAACATAATTTTCGATTTCTTGCGGAACATGATTTTTAATCGAAACAATAATTATTGTTGTGTTGAACTCCTTGTCGTAAAGCTTTCTTTGGGCAATTTGTAGCAACAAAGCCGTTATCTTCGGATTTAACTCAAAGTAATCATCAATTCCTTTAAGCAGCAAAAAGTATTCGGCAACAGAGCGGTCGATAGTGTATTGATTATACAGGAATGCCTCAAGTTGTTCCTCTCCTCTTTTCTCCTTATTAATAAAATTAGTTCCTCCTGTTACGGGATTCCATTCAAAAATGTGCTTTTTTGATTTTTCGCCTAACGCCGCCACAATAAGTTCGTCAACTCTCACATAATCGTAATCGTTAATCCAAATTATGGGGGTATTAACTTCTATCAGCTTCTGCAAATTCGATTTCGTTTTCATTTGTTAAAATCGTGTAATTCTAAAACATTTAATATTCGTTCAAGATATGTACCTCCGCCTAAAAAATTTTTCATGGGCAAATATGATTTGTTCAAGATTTTTTGTTGTTCAACCATAAATTGGATTATTTCATTTTTTTCCTTAGAGAATGTCCACCCTTTACTAAATGCATCACATAAAGTTAAATAAGAAAAAAACAATCTTTCAATATATAGTTCATCGTTTTTTAAACTATTTATACATTCCTTTATAAAAGACAGTTCTAGGAGGGACGATGCCTGAGAACTTTTTATGATATCTGTACTGGTATTGGCCTTAATAATGTTAAGAAAACGTTCTTTACAGTTCACATTCTTAATTAATGCTTTTATATTTTTTGTAACAAAATCATAAACAATTGACTCTGTTGAGGTCAGAGGGTCATCAATATATCCACGACCATACCCTTGTTCACCAAACTGTTTTGATATGAGTTTTTTCATTTTATCAACACGAACAATTCTATGAGAATCTAAAAACGTGTATGCCTTTCTTGCAATGTTACTGCCCTTATTATTTTCAATGATTATATCGAGCAATCTAACACCTTCAAGGACATCACATTTTGTTTCAACCAAGGCTTTGCCTAGTTTGAAACAAGCCTCACTTGAACCGCTCCGTTTGATTTCCTCTAACTTATGTACGAAAAGTCCTTTTTTAATCGCCGCTTCAAGATGATTTATAAAATAATCCTCATCAATATTCAACCTCGTTTCTTCAATAATATAATAGTTTTTTGCAAACTTCTTTCGAAAAAAGTGGAATAATTCATCCACGCCTTTGAAATCTTTCCCATCCTTTTTGAAAAAAATTTTATATACATTAAAATAGTCTTCTATGGTTTTGCATTCAGGGATTGAGACATCCAAAGCGGACAAACCTTCAGCAATTTGCTTTCCTTCTTCGCCTTGACGTTTGAGCCACTGCATGAATTGTTTTTCATTTTCATTTTCTTTCAAATCGTCAATGCTGAAAGCATTACGAAGCGAATCAAGAGTCGAGTGGAATTCTCCACCCGACTTGATTCGAATTCTTACCGGTTTCGGTTCTGATGTCAGTTTCATATCAGCTCTTCAACCAATTCCATACTTTTTTAGCCTTAGAAGCCACCCAACTACCAGCCTTTGCTACTGTCTTAACAACTTTTTTAGCCCCGCTTGCGACAACGTCGATGCCCTTTCTGACTACTCTCTGAACTTTGGGGGCAACCACACTACAGAATTTGCCAATATAGGGCGCAACCACCGCAGCAGGAGGAAATACTTTTGACACTGCTTTCCCGACCCAATTGCCTATTTTGGGAAGCCCTTTTGCCACTAAAAGATCCGAAATTGACTTGACTTTATTAGCAGCCAAATCAACAAGACGGGTTGCCTTGTTGACTATCTTATCAACAAAAGATGCCGTTCTGACAATAGGTCTATCATATATCGCCTCTTGGGCTTCGAGCGGATTAATCATGTCTTCATCAACTTGATAGGCTGTTTTAATCCTTGTTGCCGTTTCGTCGGAAATAACTGCCACATCCTCGGCATTTTGCATATCTTCGGGCAAAGGCTGAACGCCGCTCTCATCAGCAGCCACCAGAACAGTAGCCAAAACTTTCTTTATTCGGGAGTCGATTATGTCGTTGAGAGCACTTTTCAAAAAATCATTAACACACCCGTATTCTTTACCCGATTGGGTCGGATTGCCTAACAATCTTTCAATTAAAATCGACCTTACTGCCGCAAGTAATTGCGAATTATTCTCCACAAAATTATTTATTTTCTGCATTTCCATAATTATTCCTCCTCTTTATTATCGTTGTCTTTTTCCATTTCTTTTTCGGCTTGCTCCATTTCTAGTTCGAAAGCCTTTTCCAAACTTTCTTCAACCGCCTTGAGAACTTCCTCTCTATCATCTTCGTTAAGTTCTGCCGTCGCTTTACCAAGTTCATCGGTCAACCAACGTTTAGTTGTTATCCCGTCTTCACGTGCGGCATTGAGTGATGTGGTTTTTTTAGCGAAATCGTCAATGTATTCCGAAGCCTCAGCAATAATCTTCCTGCTTTTTTCGCTTAACCCTAATTCTTCCACTTTCTCTTTCATAAATTCGTCGAAGTCGAAGTCGCGATTTCTGTTTTTGTCGTATTCTTCAAGCATCCACGACAACAATTCTTCAATAGATTCAAATTTTTGTTTCATAAACATTTGGTATTAATGGGTTAATAATGTTAATTTTTTTGTTCACAAGCAGACATAACGAAACGCGGACCACGTTAATCTCGCTTCGCTGATTGATGGTCCTGAGAAAACCAATAACACAAAAGGGAGAATACAACGCAGTCCACGCCTAAGGCGTAGAAGGCGTGGTGCTATTCTCTTGTGTCAAATGTTGAAAATTTCTCAGGTTTTCAATCAGCAAGAATGAGCAGAACGCTTCTTTCCAAAATGTCGTCAGATTAGACGATTGTCAAATCTTCCACAAAGTTAAATAATTTATATAATCCGCCCAAATTTGAGTAAGTAAAAATCCGCCTGTAGAGTCCAGGCACAAATGCAACACGAGACAAAGTTAGTTAAAAAATTTGAAGAATTCGACGACGGGGGAAGAGAAGTTGAGTTT
>CADBML010000032.1 GCA_902795825.1 uncultured Bacteroidales bacterium | reverse complement strand
TTTTTTTTGTTTTTGTTTCTTCGGCGACACGTGTTTACGCGAGGGATCCTAAATTTCCAAAATAATTTAGGAATAATTCGTGAAAATTAGTGTTAGAGAAAAAAAGATAAACATAAATTATCAGAAATTATCCATTAATTATAATTCGTGATTAATTCATGGAAATTCATGTTTACCACGTACAGTCTCTCCGAGGCTTGTAACGCCCCCGACGTTGATTCTGTCGGCAATTACGTGATTTCTTATGCCGAACTCACGTCTATTTAGTTGCCACCGAGGCGTTGTCGTTTTTGACGTTTCCGGCGTTGAGGATGAGGGGGTAAGGTTCTTTTTTCACCACTTTGTCGTCGGCGGCAAGGCGTTTCACCGCTTCGAGGGCTTCCTCGGCGGTGGCGGTGGTGGCAATCACCACGTAATAGATTGGCTCTTTGGTTTCGACGACGAATGTGCCGTCATAGCCCGCGTCGCGGAGACGCGATGCCAATGAGCGCGCGTTGAACAGCTGGTGGAACTCGGCAGCAACGGCGTTGAAGCGTTTGAGAGTGACGCCTTCCTGCTCTGCCGAAAGTTTGACAAACTTGTTCATGACACGCACTTGTTCGCCCGCGACGGTTTGGAATTTCGGATAAGAGGCTTGTTTCATGGCAAGCAGCTCTTCGTCGGTGAGGTCGTTGTCGTCATGATGCTTCTTTTCGATGGCCTTAACGGTAGCCTTGTAAGCGTTGGTGTAGTCGGAATGTTTTTGTTCGGCAGAGCGGCAGCCGGCTAATAGCGCGGCGGCGATTGTCAGTACGGCTAAATATTTGACGTTCATAGTCGGTTGAGTTAGGGGGATTTCTATAAATTGCCTTTCAGGAAATTCAGAGAGAGTATGATTGTTGCTATATTGTTTGACTTCTTTTCGAACGGGGAATAATCGTTGCAATTTATTTTGACTTCTTTTTGAAAAGGGAATTAATAGAAAGCCCCTTAAATTATGATTTATGAGAGTTCGATAACTTCGAGGTCGCGCATATCCGCGCCGTCGATTGTGAGGCGTATGATAGTGCGTTTCGCCTGCCACCCTTGATGACCGGCGGCTCCCGGGTTGATGTGGAGGATGTTGTTTCGGCGGTCGCAGATGACTTTGAGAATGTGGGAATGGCCGCAAACCATAAGGTTGATATCGTTTCGGATGAGCAGGTCTTCCATCCCTGGAGCGTATTTTCCCGGATAACCGCCTATGTGGACAAGCAGCACGTTCACCTCCTCAACGCGAAAAATATCGACGGAGTCGCACATATAGAGGATGTCGCCATAGTCGATGTTGCCGCGTACGGCACGCACCACTGGGGCAATAGCGCGAAGGCGTTCGAGTACGAGGAGGCTGCCGATGTCGCCCGCATGCCATATTTCGTCACATTCGGCGAAATGCTCGGCGAATTTCGGGTCGAAAAAACCGTGGGTGTCGGAGAGTATGCCTATGCGTTTCATTTTTTCGCTGATTATCGTGAAGTAATTATGTACGTGAGATTTATATCGCTCCTCCCCTATTCAAGTATAAAAGTGGCACGCGGGGGGAATGTCATCTCGCGTTCGATTGTGAGCCGTCGGCCGGTGATTATGTCGGTGAACGATGCGCCGACTGGCAACAATTCGGAATAGCGGCTCATATCTACTTTGAGCGGCTCGTCGGTGCCGTTCATGATGATATGCGCATGCTGGCGGTCGAAACGCCGCGAATAGACATAGAGGCCGTTTTCAGGCATAAAATGTTTGAGCGAGCCTCGGGCAATGGCGTCGTTGCCGCGCCGCCAGTTGAGCAGGCGCGTGAGAAAATCCGTAGCCTCTTTTTGCAAGTCGGAAAGTCCGTCATGGGTGAACGCGTCGATGTCATCGCCAGGAAATCCGCCCGGGAAATCGCGTCGCACATATCCGTCGCTGCCCTCACGGCCGCCGTTCATCAGGATTTCGGTGCCGTAGTAGATTTGCGGAATGCCTCGCGAGGTGAGCAGGAAAGTCTGGGCCTGCTTCCACTGGTCGAGGTTTTCGGGCATTGACGGAAGGAAGCGGTCGGTGTCGTGGTTGTCGAGGAAAGTGAGGATGTGCTGCGGATCGGGGAAAAGGAAATCGAGGGCAAGATGGTTATAGAGCAAGTTCAGGCCGGAGAACTGGTCGTATTGCTTAATCGGCTTGAGGAAAGCGTCGCGAGCCTGCAGTGAGATGATAAAGTCCATCACTGTGGGCAGCGCGGAATCGTCGTCGGCAAGGCGTGAGTTTTTTTGCCAGAAAGCCTCAGCACCCTCGTTGGCATACCAACATTCGCCGACGATGTTGAACCGAGGAAATTCCCTGATTACTCGGTTGCACCAGTTGGCCATCTGCCGGCGGTCGGCGTAGGGATAGGTGTCCATGCGGATTCCGTCGATGCCCGAATATTCAATCCACCAAATGGAGTTTTGCGTGAGATAACGCATAAGGAAAGGATTTCGCTGGTTGAGGTCGGGCATCGTCGGCACAAACCAGCCATCGACAGAGCGTGCGCGGTCGAAGTCGCTTGCGTAAGGGTCGTAGACGGTTGAGAGCCTGAAGTTGGTCTGCGTGGAGCCATCGGGGAAGTTCAGCCAGTCGCGTGAAGGCAGGTCTTTGACCCACGGGTGGTTGCTTCCGCAATGGTTGAAAATCATGTCCATCACCACTTTTATTCCGCGTCGGTGACATTCTTCGACGAGCCTGCGCCAGTCGTCGTTCGAGCCTAAGCGGCTGTCGATGCGGTAGTAGTCGGTGGTGGAATAGCCGTGGTAGGAGCCGTCGGGCATATCGTTTTCAAGCACAGGATTGACCCACACGGCCGTTATGCCGAGGCGGCTGAGATAGTCGAGGTGGTCGATAATGCCCTGAATGTCGCCGCCGTGGCGCGCGTTGGGGTCGGCGCGGTCAACTACGCCGTTGTTCTTCGGATTGCCGTCGGCAAAGCGGTCGGGCATTATCAGATAGAGCACGTCGGAGGCGTCGAAGCCCTGCGCGCGTCTGGAAGCGCCGGAGCGAGCAAGCAGCGGATATTTGACGGTTGCCTTGCCCTTTTTGTCACTGAAAGTCAATGCAATGTCGCCCGGGACGGCGTTTTCCCCGACAACGAGGTCCACGAATAAGTAGTTCGGGCTGTCGAGGCTCTTGACTGCCGCGACGGTGACGTCTTCACGATTGACAGCGAGTTGACAATCGGCGATGCCGCGTCCGGTCACCATAAGTTGCAGCGTGTCGCACTCCATGCCGGTCCACCAGCAGGGCGGGTCGATGCGCTCGACTTCGGGGCGGGCGAAGGCCGAAAGCGCCGTCAGCATAAGCAGGGCGGGAATATATCGTTTCATTTCTGGGTCTTTAGCGGTTTGTCAAGTTCGGGATGGGAGTTGAATCGGATCAGGCGCAAATAGTCGATGAGGGCTGTGTTGACGGTGCCGTTCATGTTCACGTTGTCGGGAGTGACATATCGGAGCGAAATAGTGTTTTCGCCTTTGTTGAGCCTCACAACCAGCCTATTTGAGAAGCCTGTCGAAAGCCATTCGCCTTTGCCGCGCTGAGGCATGACGATTGTTCCAGCGCGCTCGCCGTTGACGAAGAGGGTGCGAATGGCGCATTTGTTCTCGGTGTTGATCGGGCCGGAGCCGTTGGCATAGCGCACATCGACGGCAAACTCGCCGTCGCGGTGGGCCTTCAGCCGGAATTCGATATCGACATTCTTTTTGACGGAAGTTTCCACAAAACGGCTGGCTTTTTCGGGGTCGGCGATAAGGTCGGTGCCAGGGTCGGCAAACGCTTCGGCTTGAAGCGTGTTGGCCACGTCGTAACGCTCCACGGGCGCAGGCGCGAACCCTTTGACTCCCGAGGACTGAACCACTGGGACAATCATCGCCGTAAGCAACCGGCCTTCGCGGTGGCGGTCGATATCGACGGTGGAGAGCGTTGTACGGTCGAAGAGCGTGCCGTTGACATATATGTCGAAAGCTTCGCCAACCGAGGCGTTTAGCACCTGCGCGCTGCGTCGGCTGACCTTAAGAATGGGTGTGGCCGGCATCCAAGTTTGGGCGGTGAGATTGGTGGTCGAATGCGGGATGTCGTAGTCATCAAGGGTGATTTCCACATGGTGCTCGCCTTCGACGGTGGCGGGCAACGAGGGGTACGTCTTTAATTTGCCATCGACGGAGAAGGTTGCGATTTTGTTGCCGGTGCCTATGATGTCGATGTTCAGAATGGCGTTGCGGTAACGCACCTCCCGCAATGTTTTCTTCCCCGTGAATGACTTGGGCACAAACGGAGCGAACGAAAGGCTGTCGGCATGGAACTCCATTCCGGCAATCACACGGAACAACATGGCCACATTCCCTGCCGAGCTCCAGAGCATTTTGTCGGAATTTATGGCCGTGCCGCGATAGTCGCCGTTAGAAGCGACAAACAGTTCCTTTTGGGTGGCGAACAGGGCCGCCTGACGGTAGATTGCGCCGAGTCCGGCTTCGAGGGCTTCCATATTACCCGCCCGCGCCGCGGCGATGTTCCAATACGACTGCACGAACGGCCAAACGGCATCGTTGTGATAGGGCTTTATGTCGGGTTGCTGGGGATACACCGACGGCGTGCCGAACGTCACGCGCGGAGTGTTGGCGATTAGCGACTTGGCCATCTCGGGGTTAGCTATGTCGAAAATCACGCATAGCGACTGCCCGAGCACGTCGGTAGCGTCGGACTGGATGGGGTTGATGCCGCCATAGAGATAGCCTGAGTAGTAACCCCGTTCGGGAAGCCATAGGCGCTCATTGATAGCGTCGGCCACGCCGTCGGCCATATTGGCGTAGTCGTTGTTGGCTTGCCCGAGCTCTTCTGCCATTTCGCCCATAATCCTGAATGCGCTGACGAAAAGGGCGTTTGTGCCGAGCGCCATCGACTCGTAGATATCCTTCGGTTGCATCCATTTGGGATAGGACTGCTCGCGCCAGTCGAGATAGCTCTGCTCGCCGTGCATAAGCCCGAAGCGGCGGTCGTATACGGCGAGCATATCGTCCTTCAGAGTGTTGCCGACGACGGTGTAGGCATATTGAAGCCAGTCTTTGTCGCCCGTCGTCTTGTAGATTTCCCATGCGGCGACGGCCCACACGATTCGGTCGGTCGACACCGGCCACGAACCTCCCGTGCCTGTGTCCTGGACTATTCGGTCGTTCTTCACTTTGGCTTTCAGGCTGTTGATGGCCCGCTGAGGGTCGAGGTAGGCGAGGGCGAGGTAGATGGAGTAGGAAACGTCGCGTGTCCACACGCCGTCCCATGCCGCGCCGGCGCGATAGGTGTTGTCGGGGCGGATGTTCGACGCGATGCAGTCAATCGACATATTGTAGAGGGCATCGACAAGCGTCTGGTCCGACTCATATCGCGGAAACCGGCTGTCGATGGAGTCGATTTTCCACCCCGTGGGGTCGGAGGGCCGGTCGGCCTTCGGATTTACGCGCAGCGTCACTTCGTAGATGCCTTCGCCATTGTCGGTCAGCCGTCGGTCGGCTTTTCCGTAAAGATTCTCGAAGTCCCAGTTGAGCGGCTCTACGCTGCCTGCGATCCACACTCCCTTGAAGTCGTCGGCATAGATAGTGTCGCCGGTGACTGTGGCGAAATAGCCGCGTCGCTCGAAAGAGTCGAGCACCGGTCGCATATCGAGGCGCACAGTCCAGCGTGTGTCGAAGGGGAGCGTTTCGCCGGCGCGGGTCGTATCGACGTGCTCGGCGACGCGCCCGAACGTGTAGGTGTCGTTTGCCGAAGCTGAATCGACGAGGAGAGCCTCGTGGCACTTTCCGAGGGGCAGCTCATTGTCGCGGCTATTGATCGAGAAACGGAATTTCACCAGCGGCGACTGGGCCGTGGCGTCAGGGCTGCGATAGTTGGTGACGATTTCGGTCGGGCCAGCGGCGGTGGCTGTATATTCGCCCTGAACCACACGGTCGGTATAGACCGTATAGTCGGCGCATGAGTATATCACATCGGCGTGCGGAACGTCGCCGACGCCGCCGCAGGCCGTTGTCAGCGTCATCACCACCAAAAATTGCAGAAACCGTTTCGTTGAGCAGCGATTCATGCCACTAAATTAGTGATAAAAGCATGAAAAACCAAACCGCAAGGCGAAAAACCGCAAAAAAACAAACCGAAACGACACCGAAACGGCATACGAATCGACGGCTAACCGGCAAATTCACGTATTCCGATTTTGACAAAAACAATAAAAAAGCCGCGACGACGGAACATATTCAGGCCCCCTGTTCCCCTTGTCCAAATAATGACGTTCACACTAGTCATGAACCAAGGCGCTCAACAGCTTTACATTCCACCAAAAATCAATGTTGATAAAGACAGCGACATAGCGCCTGTGCATTTATTGTGTCACAAATGGCCCATGCCGTTATTTATTGTTTTTGTTTCTTCGGCGGCACGGGTTTACGCGAGGGATCCGACATTT
>CADBML010000031.1 GCA_902795825.1 uncultured Bacteroidales bacterium | reverse complement strand
GCCCCGACAAAGTGGTTCTCAACCAATCTTATGGGCAACTGGTCGAACGGCATCGCCGCCGAGGCTTTGACTTATTCAGGTTCGTCACAGAGCGGTTTTATCCTCTATTCTGGAACTTCTACAGCTTCTACAGGCGGCACACGAATAGTTAAAGCGTTTGTCACCAATGGCACTGTTGCCGATGGTCTATATTTCCTTGACAATAACGCTTCCCCAGGAGTTACTACGGCAAATATCGGCACAACATTCAATCTTTACCTTTCGCCTTTAGACGAAAGCCGTTATATCATCGATGGAACGAGCATTCTTCCGCGTGAGTACACAACAGGAACCGCCAACCGTGACACTCCCACCTATATCGGTGAGCTCAAATCGGGCATCGTTAATGCTTCGGTAGTGAACTACGGAATGTTTAAGTATGGCGGCAACGTCTATGCAGTTGTCCCCACCGCTACAGGTCCGAAGATGGCCAACATCTCGTCGGGAATTGCTTCTGCATCGGTCGTCACCACTACCAACACCACCATCGCTTCCGGCTCTGGCGACCTCGCCGCCGTCGGCCGCACCTACGTCGATTCCGACACAGGGCAGGGCGTGGTCCAGCTTATCTACATTCGCGGCAACAAGATTTCGAAGTTCTCAACGCCGATCGTGCAGCCTCAGGTGCCCGACAAGGTTTATCTTCTCGGCAACTACGAAGGTCAGGCGTTCTTGCCAAACAATGGTGTGGAAATGGAGTACGACGAATCGGCGAACACCTACACTCTCGAAGGCTACTTCGATGTTAACGATGGTTCGAACAAAGCTTACTTCTCCTTCTCTAACGCTATCAGCAGCGACCCCAACGACTGGAGTAGCATCGCCTCAAGCCGCTTCGGAGCGGTGAGCAACGGCAACTTCGTGGTTAAGGACGACAATGTGAACTGGTTCAACCAAGAGCTTTCCTTGACCCGCAGTAACGGACAAACGTTCGAAATGCCGGCGGGTAACTATCGCATTGTGGTGAAATATGGCGACGGACAGACCGACATGAAAGTTGTGGTCACTCCGATTTCCGCCACCGTTGCCGACCCGGTATTCTCGCCCGCCCCCGGCACTTACAACAAAGTGGTGAACATTTCCATCACTTCGCCAACCGACGGAGCCAATATTTACATCACCACCAACGGCACCGATCCGACGATTAACTCGTTTAAATTGACGAAAGAATTGACTATCACACATTCATACACCATTAAGGCTGTGGCTTACAAGAATGGCGTTTACTCCAATGTTGTCACTGGCACGTACACCGTCACCGACGAACCCGAAATCGACCCGTCGAAATTCGTGTTCACTCAAGTGATGCAGACCAGCAGCAATATTCCCGAGAAGGCCGACAACCGCTTCTCGACAGGCTACGGCGACTATGTGTATGTGGTTGACCGCACCAACACGTCAATCTATCGTTTCAATTCCAGCGGCACGCGCTCCACGTTCAAGACCGGCATGACCGACATTGGCTACGCAATCACCGCCGACGATGCAGGCAATATCATTGCCCAAAAAGGATTTGCTACGGCGGCAAGTGCACGCAACTGGTGGATTATCGAACCGAATGGAACCACCCACGACTTGTCGTTGACAATGCCCGACGGAGTCACGGCAAGCACCGTCACCACGGTGGGTCGAATTGTCGGTAATGTTCTCTCTTCCGAAGGCGCATATTGGACAATCGTGCCCGGAACGAACACGAAGGCGGCCATCTTCAAGATCGCAAACGGCGCACAAGTGTCGGCTACAAGCGTCGATCTCGGGTGGACTGCCGACAACTCCGCTTTGGGTCAGCCTGTGTTCACTTCTGTCGCCGCTATTGATGCCGATCCGACTCATGCTTTCGCTTACCGTCTGCGCGGAAACAAGGCAATCACTACTAAGGCAATCAATAGGACCTCATCGGACGGCTTCGATGTGTTCACTCTCGGCAATAAGACCTACGCCGTTGAGCCGACAGGTACAGGCGCATACACCGACGCTTACGCAATTGTCGAACTTGGTTCAAGCGAAGCACTTGCTGAACATCCCGAAACGCTTGCTACTGGACAAGGCCAGAGATTCCAGTCGCTTACCGCGCGACCCACTGAGGACGGAACAGCCGTTTATATCTATCAGAACGTCAGCGGCAGCCTCGTGAGCATCTACCGCTTCGGTATGCCACCCACCGGTGTTGACGTTATCGCGCCCGATCAAGCCGTCAAGGAAGCCTCTGTCGCCTTCTACAACCTCCAAGGCCAGCGCATCGTCAGCCCACAGGCAGGCCAAATCGCCATTCGCGTGGCTAAGATGAGCGACGGCACGCTCCGCACGACGAAAGTGGTTATCCGCTAAACCCTAACGGCTAACGCCGACACAAAGGGGGCTCCCTCAACGCGAGGAAGCCTCCTTTGTTTAAAGGCTAAAGAGGAGTTGAGAGG
>CADBML010000030.1 GCA_902795825.1 uncultured Bacteroidales bacterium | reverse complement strand
ATTCGTCGGCTGATTCTCATTTGCTCAAGTTTCTAATGTAATAAAATGTTTAATCCAAAGTTCTACCCCTCAGTCACTTTGTGACAGCTCCCCTGCTAGGGGAGCATTTTCTCAAGCGAACTCCAAAAATCCTCCCCTAGCAGGGGAGCTGCCCGATAGGGCGGAGGGGTAGATTAGTCCGAAATTATTTCACCTGTAATAATCTTTTTTGTGTTGCAATAATTTGAAAAATCATCTTGTTATAAAACCGAAACTTAAATCATTTATTTTTTTCGCGTTTTTTTCTTCCACAAAATTACTATTTCTTTCTTTATCTTGCCAACAAAATCAGCAAAAACGTCGGTCAGCCCACGCCGATTCTTTTCCCCGCAAAAAAATTTTTTTTCGGATAAATAAAAAAATTGTCAAATGCGTTGTCGTAATTGTGATTTTTTTGTAACTTTGTAGTCAAGTGTGCACAGCCACACCTTAAATCAGATAATAATTAACGTAATAAAAGGATATACAAGTAATTATGAAGAAAGTGTTTTTAACTCTGGCATCAATT
Source organism: uncultured Bacteroidales bacterium (assembly GCA_902795825.1). Lineage (GTDB taxonomy): Bacteria > Bacteroidota > Bacteroidia > Bacteroidales > Muribaculaceae > RUG14106. The sequence continues at coordinate 9,930 of CADBML010000030.1, read as the reverse complement.
CTCGCAGTCGTTGGTCTGTCTTCTTGCAGCTCCGAAGAGCCTAACGCAGCCGCAGAATCATTCGAAGATGTCAATGTAAACAAGGAAGTCAAAGTTCTCTCCTACGAGACGTTTGCTAACCCTGACGATGTCACCCTTTCGGCCGACGCTGTCACCGTGAGCGTTTCTAACGACTACCTCGAGTCGAAAGGCATGGCCATCAACGAAGGCGATGTGCTCGACGTTTGGCAGTCGGTCAACACCATGCCCGTCATCCGCAAAGTGCAGTCGGTCAAGAATGAAGGCGGCCGCACCGTCGTCACCACCGAAGCCGGCGGCATCGCCGATGTCATCAACGACGGCGAGTTTATCCTCAGCTGCAAGCCTTATGTCAACCCGGCAGCCCAAGGCGAAGCCCGCTACATGAGCGACGCACACACCTATCACCCCGTCGCAATCATCCGTCACGATGTGGAAGGCAACATCGTCGGTACGGCCGAAACTGCAGAACAAATCGTTTCCCGCGGCGAATACACCTACAATGGCCGCCTCTTCGAGGAAACCTACGAGGTGAACAAAACTTTCGCCGATCCGAAGAACATCGTTTCCGTAGGCATCAAGGACGGTTATGTCAAACCTTACGTCGACGTTGATTTCTACCTCAAGATAGAAACCCTCGCCATCCAGAAATTCCAAGCATTGTTCACCGGCGGCATTGAAGCCAGCCTCCCCGTCGTTGCAAATGCCGAAGCCACCTATAACTGGTCGATCAACAAAGACCTTTTCACCTCGCCCACATTCTCCTTCGTGTTCAACATTGCAAGCGTGCCTGTTGAGGTGAGCGTGTCGGCCAAGCTGCTTCTCGAAGCTGAAGCATCAGCCAAGGCTCAGTTCGGCGCCACAATGCCCTTCAAATACAAGGGTGAATTTACCTGCGGCCCGAAATACGACCGCGACAACAAGGACAACGGCTACAAGGGCTGGGAATTCTATCACTCCTTCACTCACAAGAAAGAGGGCGGCATCGAAGCTCTGAAGATTTCGGGCGACGCAGCCATCAACGCTTCTGCCGGTGTCTATGCACAGGTTAACGCTATGGTTTACGGTGTCGCTGGTCCTTCACTCAAGGTCGGTCCGCGCTTCACCACCACAAACACCCTCGTTGGCCTCGGTGTTCCCAACCGTTTCAACCTTACCTCTAAGGGCGAATTCCAAGTGGGCGGTACGATCGGCGCACACCTCACTCTCCCCGTCATCGGCACACTCCTCCCCAACGGAGGCAAAATCGCTGACTGGGATGAAGACTTCGTGCTCTTCCACGCCAACTTGTGGGACATCAACCGCTCGGTGGTTCTCAATCAAGTGGTCATCAACTACTAATTTTCCACAAGCGAAACATTACGGAGGGCGCGGCCGCAGGGTCGCGCCCTTTCGTTTCCGCTTCACCCGTAAATCCCCGTGTTTTCATGTTTACAAAAACATAAAAAACCGCCGCGGGTTTTGTTCTGGGACACAATAAAGGGGATGTTATACAGCTTCGCCCCAGTCCATAACCAATGTGAACGTTATTGTTTTTGTTTATTCGGCGACATGGGGTTATGCGAGTGATCCGATTTTTTTCGCAAACGTTTTTCTTGAATAGTTGACGAAAAGTTGTTAGAAAGCCCCCCAAAGCCCCCCAAAACCAAATTATTGGCAAAAATGGCGTGAATAGTTGCCGTTTTCGTGTTTTTTTGTTAACTTTGCAGCCTGCATTGAAGTGAGCTGCCTCGCTCGGTGCGGATAGTTTATAACAAATAATGACATCCAGAAATAAACTATGAAGCTATTACAAAAGAAGCTTGCCGCCTACACCGCTCCCCAAGAAGCGAAAGCATTAGGCATTTACCCTTATTTTAGAGCCATTTCCAGCGAACAGGACACGGAAGTTATCATCAACGGAAAGAAAGTGTTGATGTTCGGCTCGAACTGTTACACAGGTCTTGTTAATCACCCGAAAATCAAAGAAGCCGCCATCGAGGCCATAAAGAAGTACGGCACGGGTTGCGCCGGTTCGCCCTTCCTCAATGGCACGCTTGATATCCACAAGCAGCTTGAAGCCCGCCTTGCAGCCTTCGTGGGCAAAGAGGACGCGATGATTTATTCAACGGGTTTCGGCGTGAACCTCGGCGTGGTTTCCACCCTCACAGGCAAAGACGACTATATCATCCTCGACGAACAGGATCACGCCTCGATTATCGAAGGCCGCCGTCTGTCGTTCTCGAATTATTTGAAATACAAGCACAACGATATGGAGTCGCTTGAAAAGCAGCTCCAGAAGTGCGACCCCGAAAAGGTGAAGCTCATCGTCACCGACGGTGTGTTCTCGATGGAAGGCGACGTGGCCAACCTGCCCGAAATCGTCCGCCTCGCTAAGAAGTATGATGCCGCCGTGATGGTTGACGAGGCCCACTCGATCGGAGTGTTCGGTCGTCAGGGACGCGGCACATGCGACCACTTCGGCGTCTCCAAGGATGTCGATCTCATCATGGGCACATTCTCCAAGTCGTTCGCTTCGCTCGGAGGCTTTATCGCCACCGACAAGGAAGTGACCAACTTCCTCCGCCACCATTCGCGCTCCTACATCTTCACCGCTTCTATCACCCCCGCTTCGACAGCGGCTGTCAATGCGGCTCTCGACGTTATGGAAGCCGAGCCCGAACGCATGGACCACCTTTGGGAAATTACCCATTACGCCCTCGAAGGATTTCGCAACATGGGCTGCGAAATCGGACACACATCCACTCCGATTATCCCGCTCTTCATCCGTGACAACAACCTCACGTTCCTCATCACGAGCGAACTCTTCAACGAAGGCATCTTCGTCAATCCCGTCGTTTCGCCCGCCGTGGCTCCCCACGACACACTTATCCGCTTCAGCCTGATGGCCACCCACACCAAAGAGCAGGTGACCGAAGCCCTCGACAAAATCCAAAAGATTTTCCGTAAGCACAACCTCATCCCATAAGATGTTGAATCATAGCGAAAATGGAGCGGTGGATATTCTGCCGCTTCCTTTTTTTTTGAAGGTCTGTTGTCGCATTTTGGTTGAGACGCTCATTCTTTTACGGCACCCGATAATCGTAATTATCGTAATTATTCGGGACGTGGCCGAAGATTACGCTGACTTGTTGGAATAATCACGGATTTTTTGTAACTTTACAAGTTAAAACGAAAATAGCTTAAAAGCAAGAAAATAATTGCGAAATGTATAGAACCAACACTTGCGGAGAACTCCGCTTATCCGATGCCGGGAAGGTGGTAACCCTCGCCGGCTGGGTGCAGAAAAACCGCCGCATGGGCGGAATGACTTTCGTTGATGTCCGCGACCGCTACGGCATCACACAAGTAGTGTTTAACAACGAGGCAGACGCCGACCTTTGCGAGGCCGCCAGCCGTCTGGGCCGCGAATTTGTGGTGCAGATAACCGGCGAGGTGGCGGAGCGTCAGAGCAAGAACCCGAACCTCCCGACGGGCGACATCGAAATCATTGCCCGCGAGCTTAAGGTTTTGAACCGCTCGGAAGTCCCGCCTTTCAAAATCGAGGACGACACCGACGGAGGCGACGACCTTCGCATGAAGTACCGTTATCTCGACCTTCGCCGCTCGTGTGTGCGCCGCAATCTCGAGTTGCGCCACCGAATGGCGTTCGAAATCCGCCGCTATCTCGACAGCCTCGGTTTCCTCGAGGTGGAAACGCCCGTGCTCATCAAGTCAACTCCCGAAGGCGCGCGCGACTTCGTGGTGCCTTCGCGCATGAATCCGGGGCAGTTCTACGCCCTCCCGCAGTCGCCGCAGACTTTTAAGCAGTTGCTGATGGTGAGCGGTTTCGACCGTTATTTCCAAATCGTCAAATGCTTCCGCGACGAAGACCTCCGCGCCGACCGTCAGCCCGAGTTCACGCAAATCGACTGTGAGATGTCGTTCGTGGAGCAGGAGGACGTGCTTCAGGTGTTTGAAGGTCTCGTCAAGCATATTTTCAAATATGTCAAGGACATCGACTTCACCGAGCCGTTCCCGCGCATGACGTGGGCCGACGCGATGAAATACTACGGCTCCGACAAGCCCGACACGCGCTTCGGAATGCGCTTCGTCGAGCTGAAGGACCTCACCGGAGGCAAGGGCTTCTCCGTGATGGACGACGCTCCCTACGTCGGCGCCATCTGCGCCCCGGGCTGCGCCAACTACACCCGCAAGCAGCTCGACCAGCTCACCGAGTTCGTAAAGCGTCCGCAAGTGGGCGCAAAGGGCATGATGTGGGTGAAACTCGAAGAGGACGGCTCAATCAAATCGTCGGTGGGCAAGTTCTACACCGACGACGAGCTGCGGGCATGGGCTGAACGCTGCGAGGCAAAGAAGGGCGACCTTATCCTCATCCTCGCCGGCGAAACGATGAAAACCCGTAAGCAGCTCAACGAGCTTCGCCTCGAAATGGGCTCTCGCCTCGGACTGCGCGACCCGCAGAAGTTCTCCTGCCTTTGGGTGGTTGATTTCCCGCTTTTCGAGTGGGATGACGAGACGCAACGCTACTACGCCATGCATCACCCCTTCACATCGCCCAATCCTGACGATATCGACAAACTCGAAACGGCAACGGGCGAAGTGCGTGCCACGGCCTACGACATGGTTGTCAACGGCAATGAGCTTGGCGGCGGCAGTATTCGTATTCACGACTCAGAGTTGCAGAACAAAATGTTCCGTCTGCTCGGCCTTTCCGACGAGGACGCCCAATACAAATTCGGCTTCTTGATGAACGCCTTCAAGTATGGTGCGCCTCCTCACGGCGGTTTGGCCTTCGGCTTCGACCGCTTCGTGTCGATTCTCGCAGGGCTCGACTCAATCCGCGACACTATCGCCTTCCCGAAGAACAATTCGGGCCGCGACGTGATGATCGACGCACCATCGGAAATCGAACAGGAACAACTCGACGAACTCTCAATCGCCCTCGCGGTGAAGAAAGAGGAGGAATAGTCAATGCATAATTCATAATGCTTAATTAAATGCATAATGCATAGTTCATAATGCTTAATTCAATGCATAATGCATAGTTCATAATGCATAATTTCCAAATCTTCATTTCTCATTTCTCATTGGGTCGAGTGCCGATGGCTTCGCCACCGCGGGCTGCCTTTCAGGCAACACCCGCTTCGGCATCTCCCCGAGCCGCTTCGCGGGTTCCTCACTCCTCATTCTTTTTTTTGTGTAAAACTTGAGATTAGTGCGGAATTCGTGAAAACAAATTGTGAGGTTTCAACGAAAACCGTAATTAGACCTTTCTAATCTGCGGAAAGCAGGGAAGCCCGCCGGAGGGCGGGCTTCCTTGCTTTCCGCGGCATGCGTGGTGCCGCAGAGAGTCGTTTCGGCGAGCGTTATCGCTTGATGACGTGGACGGGTTTCTGGCTGTTGACAATCACGAAGTAGTTGCCTGCGACGAGCGACGAGATGTCGATTGTCTGAGTGTTTTGGTAATTACCGTCGATCGACCTCATCAACGCGCCGGCAATCGAAACGATGCGAATTGACTGAATCGGCTCGTTCGAGGCGAGGTTAAGTTCGCCTTGCGTCGGGTTAGGATAAACGCGGAGTCCGTCGGCTTGGAACGTCGGTGCTTCCACTCCGGTGATTACCGGTGCGCCGGACGATGCCGTGGCCACAGCTGAGTCGGCAAACGATGGGTCGGGCGTGTAGTTAGTTCCGCTCGACTGCACCGTTGACGATGAGCCGTAGTAGGAAGTCACACGGTATTCCCATTGGTCGGGAGTCTTCTCTCCCGTCGCGCGTGGAGTGGCGATATGGCCGAGCGAGTGGGCTTTGTTCACGCCGTTACAAATGAAGTAGTAGAAGCCGATGTTGACATCTTTCGAGAAGCCTTCGTCGGGTTTCTTGCGATGGTTGTTAAACGAATACGTTCCGTAGGAGTAGTTGTAGTTGCTTCCGAAATTACCGCCCATGAAATAGCCGAAACCGTCTTTAGTGAAAGTACGGTTGTAGGAGCAATTCACTCCGGCTTGATTCGGGTAAGTAGAAATCACAGCGCCATCAGCTCCCGAGAGGTATTCATAAGGCATATCCGTCAGCGGCACCCATACTCCATTGCCCTTGTTGACTTCAACTTTGTGGAACGAGGGATAAACTTTGTAACTTGAACTTGCTGATGACGACCATCCTCCGGGAGAATTAACATAGTTGGGGTCGTCCATTGTGATTTCCACGCGGTAGATGTCGTAATAGACGGTCTGAGCGTGGCCGGTGGCGCGGTCGCCCCACCATTCCTCACGGGGAGCATCGGCTTGGAAGTAGGTGTCAACCGTTAGGTTCTTCACCGGTTCGGGTGAGTAATCCCAAGCGGGAGTGTCGTACGACATGGCAGCACCGAGGTATTCACTGCCCGCACCTTGATATTTATAGACGGGGGTGACAGTATATGTGTACTGAACGCCACGTTTCAGTCCTGGGACATTCTCCACAGAGTGGTATTTGCCGTTAGAGCCGGGAGAGGCGATTTCTGACATTGCCAGATACAGGTTGTTGAGCGTGCGGTTGTCGGATGTCTTCAGATAGACATTCGCATTCTTTTCCTTGATGGTGACATAATAGCCCACAAGTTCAAATCCGTAGTCATGACCGGCACTTTCCTCCACATTGTTGACTTTGTCGTTAAACAGCGTCGTGTTGTCGATTTTTTGAGGATGAATCCATGTGAAAGAACCAGTAAGTCCGTAGAGGTCGTATGCACTTGAGGTCGCGGAACCGTTATACATACCCGTGCCGGTTTTAAGTTGTTTGAACAAGCACTGGCTGCTCTCGAAAGTCACGCCCTTTGACGGGGCGACTTTGCTGACGGTTTGGTTCTTAGGAATGGCTGTGTGGCGTGCAATCGAGGTGAAGGAGTCGTAGATTGCCGAAACACGGTATTGGCAGTCAGCAGTAGCGCGCGAGGCGTCGGTGTCGGTAAACTCGCGCATCGAGCCTGTGTTGTTCGGGTCGCCTTCTTCATCCGGGCTATCTGAACCGGCGCGAGGTTTGGGCGAACTAATGGTTGTCCACGTCGCGCCGCCGTCGGTGGAAACTTCAATGAGGAATCCTACGGGCGAGGTGTTGGCCTTCGTTGTCCAAGTGAGCTTCTTGGCCTGCGAGGTGTAGTTGTTGATAATTTCAGTCGAAACGTTCACAACAGGTTCCGGCTCAAGCCGTACACGATAGACAGAGATGCCCACGGGAGACGAAGATATGTAAATGTCGGCAGTCAAATCATCAATGGGCACTACACGAGTGACGCCGCCTTTGTTGTACACGCTGAGGGTGCCGCTAAATGGAGTAAAGTTAGAGCCGACTTGGGTCATCGTCACGTGACCAGCCGCATCGTTCGACACTTCAAACAATCCCATTGTCGCTGTCTGACTGCTTCCGGTCGGGCACACGAGGAGTTTGCGGTCCTGAAGCATAAACATCGAAGGCACACCTTGCGCATGACGTGCGGTTGATGAAACGAGTGTTGGCAAGAAACGGTTGTTTTCTATCGGTCCGTCGTAGATGCCTTCGTTAAAGAGGCACACGAGAGCGCGTTGGTTGCCGTTGGTGTCGGTATATGGTGTAACCGAATTAAGGTAGGAGAGCGATGCGCCACCAAGAGTAGCGTTGCTCAGACCTGTGGGAATTAGGACAGACTCAAGTCGTTCACCGCCTGATGTGGTAACATTTTTGAATCCGCCTTTGTAGATTGAGGCTCCGCCATAGGGGAGAATCCAGTAGTTTCCACCGAGTGCCGACGAGAAGTCGCCGGTGCCGCGTAAGAATTGTCCGCGGTCGGAAATCTTAGTAGAGCCGATGTCGAACGAGATTGATTGGTTGGAGGCAACACTCGTTTTCTTTATACCGGCGGAGGAATAAGGGATAATCATTGCCTTTGTGGAGCCTTGACCACTGCCGGTGGTAATAATTTCCTTGTCGTTCCATGCCGAGCCGTGTTTGACACCCAAGAACAACAAGTTGCCGGCATCGTCGGATGTTGCCATGAAATCGAGCAAATATGTTTCGCCTGACGTGTTTGACGAATTTGAGGCGTTCCAATTTGTCGCATCGGATGAGAATCCGGCAAAATGGCCTTGGAAGGTGGTTTGTGTTCCGTTGGAAACAAACTGTGATAAGAAATAGAATTTCTTGTCTTTTGATTCGATATCGGAAGTCAAACCGAAACTTCGAGCGCCGATATTGCCTGCTTTCGACCATTGCTGTTCGACATTGGCCACATAGTAGTTTGCCGAAGGATTGTAAGCGTCGGGGTGGCGCCAATCGATATCGTAGTATGCTGCTGCAGGCGTGGTCACAGTGCGTGTGGAGCCGCTGACGGTGGGCGTGGAGAAGCATTGAAGCGATTCCGACATATTGGAGGTGACATAGAGGTTGTCGGCGTAGTCCCAAGCGAGGGCACAGACGTAAGTTGTGTTGCCGCCAATGGTGTAGGATGTCTGCTCTGTCAGGGCACCTGTCGAGCTAACTGTATAGATTGAAACTTTTCCGTCGCCGCTGCTCGAACTGATGGCGAGTCGGGTACGGTCTTTATTCCATGCAATACCGCCACCACGACGTTCGGATGTTTGATAGGTGGTGCGTGACAGACTGGTGTTGTAGAATGCGTAGTTCGGTTTGTCGCTCGAACCGGTGGTCATCAGATTTCCGTTGTTGTCGCGCGGACGCTGAGCGAGAGCCACGCCATTGGCGTTGAGGGCAATGTTCGAACTTTCGTCGCACCAAGTGCCCGCACATGACAGTATTTGTGAAGGATGAGCACTCCACGACCGTGCTGTGCCGAGGTTGTAAATGGAGATGTTTGCCCAGTTGTAGGCGTTGTAGTGAATACCGACACCGTCGGGAGTCAACGCGCTTTTGCCGGTAGTCATATTAATGCCGACAGCGGCAATTTTGAGGTTTGGTCCGTTACCGAACACGTCGAAGCCCACAAATTGGTTGGCTACGAAACTGGCATCAGATGGTCCGACCCCGTTTCCGCCGATTGAGCCGTATGCGTCAATGGCGCCTGAAAACACGGGGTGGGCAGTTTCCTCAAGGTTGTTGGGATTGAGTTCGTAGAGAGTGGCGACTGTCTGGTCGTTGTTTGTGCGCGACAGGAAAAGGCGTCCGTCATCGGAGAATTTGATTCGTTTGAAGTCGAGCTGTCGAGCCGCGTTCGACGAGGCAACGGGTACTAATCCGGCGCGGAAACTATAGTAGTTGCGTTGCGTGTCGGTACTTGTATTTGGTGCGTATGTGGGGTTTGCCGCCACGGCATCATGCCACATCGGCAGCCCTTGGGCGGTGAAAGCATAGATTCCCATACCATTGCCTGAACCCGACATTGACCCGGTCACACCCAATCCTGAATGATATGGATTGGTGGATGTGCGCGTCTGGACATTGACATTCGATTCGAGACAGAGAACGCGCCCGAACGTCGGGCTTTCAGTGCAGTTGTTGCAGGTAACGCCCCATGGGGAGAAGAATCGGTAAGTTGTGCCGCATGCTGCCCAGCCGTGGTTTGCGCTGGTCACTTCCACTTTGGCTTTGTAGATGCCGTCGGGCTGCCCGGAGAGCGACACCTCCACTTCGTTGACGGCATTGCGAGTGCCGGAAGCTGATGCCACCTGTGTGCCGCTTGAATTGTAAATTCTTACAGTTACGGCAGTGGCAACGCCGGCAAGGCGGTAGCGCACCTTGCAGCCTACGTTGGAAAGACTGGTCGCCACGTCGTAGGCGAACGAGTTGCGGTTGTCGAGGCTGCTGACAGTTGGCTGTTGGGCGTAGTTCAACCGATAATTGAGAGGCCAACCGCCAGCCATCTTGTCGTCGTAGTAGTTGTAGTAGCCTGTTCCGGGATCGTAGGGGTCAATGTGTTGACCTGATACGCTCATGAAT
>CADBML010000029.1 GCA_902795825.1 uncultured Bacteroidales bacterium | reverse complement strand
GCGACCCCTCCCGAACCGAAGCCTCCTTGCCCAAGTCGTCTTAATTCGGGTGGAAGACGCGATTATGAGAAGCCGATTTTTTTGCGGTTGTCGTTGTCGATGACCTCTTTCTCGCAGTGGCGCATCAGACGCGCAAGAATGTCGCCGTCAGTTCCTCTGAGAATAATGTCGATTGTGTGGAGCCGCGCTATGTTCTCAATCTGTCCGCCGCTGAAATTGTATTTTCCCGCAAGAGCCGTTGCTCCGACATCGTCGAGGTCGGGAATCATCTCTTTCCAAATCATGGCACGTGACGACGGCGAAGGCAGGTCGAATTTGATTTTGTAGAGGAATCGGCGCTCAAAGGCCTTGTCGAAGTTCTGCTGGATATTGGTAGTGGCTATCAAAATGCCCTCGAAGTTTTCCATTTCCTGCAGAATGATGTTCTGGATGGCGTTTTCCATTTTATCCACCGAGTGCTCCACGTTTTCCAGACGTTTTCCGAAGATAGCGTCGGCCTCGTTAAAGAGAAGAATCGGAGCTAATTTCTCGCGTTGGAGAATGTCGCGGTAGTGGGTGAACACGGCTTTGATGTTTTTCTCCGAATCGCCCACCCACTTGCTCTTGATGTTCGCCATTTCCACGAAGAAAATAGCGCGACCCGATTGTCGGGCCAATTGCATTGCGGTTTCGGTTTTGCCCGTGCCGGGAGTGCCGTAAAAGAGGCATGCGAACCCGTTGCGGAACCCGCGTTCGCTCATCCGTCGCTGTATTTCGGCGAATTTCTCAGGTTGGAGAAGCGAACGGAGGTCGTCGACTTGCCGCTCCACTTCCGAAGAATAGAATAATTTCTTCTCAACCAGCGAGTCGGGACGAAGCAACGCCGAATCAGCCGCGTCGGCAGTGCCCAGGGCAAACTCGCCAAGGAGGTCGGCTTTGGCCTCGTCGGTAAGATGAAAATGGTCGGTGTCCTTGATCCCGTCATTGCAAATATGCTCAATCAGGCCAAGGACAAACGAAGCGGTGGTGCCGTTTCGCCACGAGAACTTTGCTCTGGCGAAAGCGGCGTCCGACTTGTATATTCTCGACAACTCCGATGTGCGGATATCATCGTCATCGTAAATCACCAATCTCACGCAAAAGTAACAGAGAATGGCTTGTTCGGTGCGGTCAAGATTGAAAAAACAAATCTTTCTGGAGAATGCAAGATGCTGATTGTCGGCGAGTATTTCCGACACGGTATTCACAACCTTCTCGGCATTTATTGTGTCGATGTTGTTGCCAAACAGACCGTCGAAAACCACGAGCATCTCATCGATGCAGAGGTTGACGTATTTACGCTTCTCATATACCTCATCGCGGCTCATCAGGTTAATGAAGTCGGAAGGCACAGAGAACGAGTCCTTGTCGTCGTCGTCATAATAAAGCAGGCCCAATTCTTCGAGAGCGTCGATGTCGGGAGCGAAGGCGTAGGCCTTGAATTTAGTGATGGAAAAATGCTGGCATAAATCGGAATATTCGATATGGCGCGGACCTAATTCCACACACGCCGCCAGAAGCACTGCTTGGCGGGAGGAGATGCCATACCGCGAGCAAATAACTGCGATCGGTATTTGGGCTTTGCGGAAAAAGCCGGGGGCCAATTTTGAGTCTTCGGATAGGGTCGAAACCGACTCGAAGGCTTGGAGGAGCGTCATCACATATTGAGGATGCTCGACAGGTGGGTGTTGTGGATTTTTCTCTTTCATGATTAAGCTGTTAATTATTGATTTATAGAAATCATATTATGTGTCGTAATAGTTGTCACAAGTCGAATTGTAAATGTCACATATATATAACAAAAAAAGGTCAAAAATTTATTGGCGAACCGATATTTGGCGCAAAGAGGAGCGCTGTTCCGTGGCCTCAAGCGACAAAATAAGCGATTAGGTATGAAAAATCGTTTCACACCCCACAAAATAATTCAAAATAAGAGCATTTGTAATTCATAATTATTGAAAAGATGTTGGTTGATAATCAGATAATGGTGGTGCAATAATTGCGCCAAAACCAGCGTTCTCGCCGCTTAAAATAAGTGGCTACTCCGAAAAATTCACAAAAAAATCAGCGTGTTGAGTGAAATGCGCCCAACACTACAGCTGCCGCCGGCGACCGCCGCCGCCGTTCGACAGCGGCCACCCAAAAGAAGAATGTGGGATTATTCCTCTATAAACTTCCGACCTGAACCCCAGGCTTTTCCGACGACATCGCCCACTACGCGGTAGGAGTTTGATGCCGAATCGAAGATGATGGGGCGCAGTTTGGCGAGGTCGATTTTCCCGTCGGTCATGACGCTGGTGTCGGCCGACCAGTTTACCACTTCGCCCACTACACGTGCGCCGCCGTTCTCGTCATCCTCCATTTCTACCACCACACACTCGAGCGTGAGCGGGTATTCGTTGATAATCGGAGCCTTGACGTTGGGGCTTGGCGTGGCCGTAAAACCGGCGCGAGCCACCTTGTCGGGCACATTGCGGCCGCTGACAATGCCGAAATAGTCCGACTGCTCCACATCGTTGGCCGTAGCGAAACTGACGGTGAAAGCGCGGTTCAGGCGAATATTGTCGGTGGTTTTGTGGGACGAAAGTTGGAATGTGATGCGGTTGCGCCCGCATTGGCCGCCCCAAGCCGCCATCATCACATCGGGCACATCGTTTTCGTCGTAGGTGGCGATCATAATGCACGGCAGGGGAGTGATTACGGGCGATTTGCTTTTGAGGTTAGCGCGCCCTTCTACCTTTTTTGCGTTGAAATTTTCTGTAACAGCGGATTTGTTTTGAGCCGCGGTCGAGCCAATAACGGCGAGGGCAATAGCGAAAGCGAGTAATTGTTTCATTTTGTTTCTGTGACTTATATTTTTATAACTATTTAATTTATGGCATGTTATGCGATGTAATAAAAGGTGCATATTGTTATGGAAATTTTTTCGGATTATTCTACCCCTCCTCCGCTCGCTATGCTCGCATCTGCGTTTTGCTTCGCGCCTAATCTGCATCGCCTCGGCAGGATTCTACCCCTCCGGTTCTTCGAGCCACGTTTTGCTTCGCACCTAATCGGCATCGCCTCGGCATAAGTCAAGCAAGCTTGACATTCTGCTCTCGGCTCGCACGATTC
>CADBML010000028.1 GCA_902795825.1 uncultured Bacteroidales bacterium | reverse complement strand
ATTCACTATGAATTGTACATTTTGCATTATTGGAAATTTTTCGTAACTTTGTGCTCCAATACAAACCAACAATTTTTAATTATTTTATAAACTAATCCCGAATTATGAAAATTGCTAAAATTATCGGACGTGAAGTGCTCGACTCGCGTGGCAATCCGACAGTAGAAGTAGATGTAATCCTTGAATCAGGCTGCCGTGGCCGTGCAGCTGTGCCCTCCGGCGCATCGACCGGCGAAAACGAGGCCCTCGAACTCCGCGACGGCGACAAGAGCCGCTACATGGGCAAGGGCGTGCAGAAAGCCGTGGCCAACGTCAACGGTCCCATTGCCGAGGCTCTTATCGGCATGAACGCTCTCGACCAGATTAAAATCGACGAAACTATGATTGCCCTCGACGGCACCGAAACGAAGTCGCGTCTCGGCGCTAACGCCATCCTCGGCGTGTCGCTCGCCGTGGCTAAGGCCGCCGCCGACTATCTCGACCTCCCGCTCTACAAATACATCGGCGGTTGCAACTCCTACGTTCTTCCCGTGCCGATGATGAATATCATCAACGGCGGCGCCCACTCCGACGCCCCCATCGCATTCCAGGAATTCATGATTCGCCCCGTCGGCGCTTGCTGCTTCAAAGAAGGCATCCGCATGGGCACGGAAGTGTTCCACAACCTCAAGAAGGTGCTAAAGGGCCGCGGCCTTTCGACTGCCGTCGGCGACGAAGGCGGTTTCGCCCCCAACCTCGACGGCACTGAGGACGCCCTCAACGTAATCATGGAAGCCATCAAGCTCGCCGGCTACGAACCGGGTAAAGACGTGACCATCGGCCTCGACTGCGCCTCGTCGGAATTCTACACCGACGGCGTTTACGACTACACTTGGAAACAAGCCGACGGCCCGAAGTATTCTTCGGAAGAGCAGGCCAAGTATCTTGCCGAACTCGTCGCCAAATATCCTATCGACTCAATCGAAGACGGCATGGCTGAAAACGACTGGGCAGGCTGGAAAGTGCTGACCGACCTCATCGGCGACCGTTGCCAACTCGTCGGCGACGACCTTTTCGTCACCAACGTGAAGTATCTCGAACGCGGCATCAAAGAAGGTTGCGCCAACTCGATTCTCGTGAAAGTGAACCAAATCGGCTCGCTCACCGAAACTCTCCGCGCCGTGGAAATGGCCCAACGCCATGGCTACACAGCCGTCATCTCCCACCGCTCGGGTGAAACCGAGGACGCCACCATTGCCGACATCGCCGTTGCCACCAACGCCGGCCAAATTAAGACCGGTTCGGCTTCGCGCTCCGACCGCATGGCTAAGTACAACCAGCTCCTCCGCATCCAGGAAGAACTTGGCGACGCTGCCGCTTACGGCTACAAAAAGCTCCGCTAAGACTGCTTCAGCGTCATTAACAAAAAAATCCGCCCGATGGCGGATTTTTTTGTTGTCTATGGGGCGCGTTTCTGCCGTTGACAGGTGAAAACCGGCAGAACTGTCCGCCAGATTCGCGGAAATGTGGAGGCGGGGACGAAAAGTTAGAACTTGTAACGCACGCCGACAAGGAATGCGCCCTGCTCGCCCACACCGGTTTCGATGAAGCCTCTGACGCTTTCCGAACCGGCTTCGATGCCTATGAACGTAACCTGCCAGTTGAAGTGGAACATATTATTGTCGTAGTCTTTGTAAATCGAGGTGTCGTTGAATTTGTCCTTTTCAGAGCGCAAGGTGCCGCCCAAGCCGATTTTCGAGTAGAGCCCCCACTGCGACCTGCGAAGCCAGTTGAATTTCATGGCCGGCATGACGGTGAAAAATTTATGGCGCATCTTGCCGATTTTCGTCTGATTTGAAAGGATGTCCTGGCTCGAAGCTCCGAAACTGCCTATAGCACCCAAGCCTAAGAGAGGATTGATGTGATAGAAGTATTCGGCTGAGATTGAGCCAATCTCCTTAGAGTCGGAAAATTTAATGCCTTGAACGGTGGATGCGATGTTAGCATCCTCGAACACGTCAATCCATGTGGAATTCGACAAAGTGCCGTAGCTGACAGCGATTTCATGTCGGGCATTCTGAGCTGATGCGCCGACGCTTGAGCCGCAGAGAAAGATGGCGGCGCCAATCATTAGAATCAGTTTTTTCATTTTTTTTATAGCGTATTTGGTGATTAGTAGTTGGATATTAACCGTGCAATTATTACACAAAATTACAAAAAGACATGCACACCGCCAAAAATAGCGTAAATTTTTTTGCCAGTTCACCTTATGCCTGTCTGCTGCCGAGCCAGTCGGTTCAAGTTCAGTTAAAAAAGCCCAACATCGGCATCAACACCAACCTATTATCTTGAAAAGATTGAAATCGGTAAAAGTGTTCTTTATAAAATCTCTTGAACGTGGGATTAATAGAAATCCCCGAAACGTGGAATTTATAGAAAGCTCCCTTATCGTATTTCGCAAAATTGGCACGGCTTTTGCTTTAATATTAGTGCCGCCGAACATTGTGGCAATAAATTGAATAATAACAAACAAAAAAACAATACAATTATGGCAAAAATCATCGGAATCGATTTAGGAACTACAAACTCTTGTGTGTCAGTTCTTGAGGGAAACGACCCCGTCGTTATCCCCAACAGCGAAGGACGCAACACGACGCCTTCGATTGTGGCATTTATGAAAGACGGCGAACGCAAAGTGGGCGACCCCGCAAAGCGTCAGGCCATCACTAATCCCGAAAACACGATCTACTCCATCAAGCGTTTCATGGGAGAATCCTTCGACCGTGTGACTAAAGAAATCGAGCGTGTGCCTTATAAAGTGGTCCGCGGCGCTAACGGCACCCCACGCGTGAAAATCAACGACCGCGAATACACTCCGCAGGAAATCTCCGCTATGATTCTCCAAAAAATGAAGAAGACCGCCGAAGACTACCTCGGACAGACCGTCACGGAAGCTGTCATCACCGTGCCCGCTTACTTCAACGACTCGCAGCGTCAGGCCACGAAGGAAGCCGGCGAAATCGCAGGCCTTACTGTGCGCCGTATCGTCAACGAGCCTACTGCCGCTGCCCTCGCTTACGGCCTCGACAAATCCGACAAAGACCAGAAAATCGCTGTGTTCGACCTCGGCGGCGGCACTTTCGATATCTCCATCCTCGAGCTTGGCGACGGTGTGTTTGAAGTGAAATCCACCAACGGCGACACCCACCTCGGCGGCGACGACTTCGACCACGTCATCATCGACTGGCTCGCCGACGAGTTCTTAAAAGACGAGGGAGTCGATCTCCGTCAGGACCCGATGGCCCTCCAACGCCTCAAGGAAGCCGCAGAAAAAGCCAAAATCGAACTTTCCAGCTCGACTTCGACCGAAATCAACCTCCCCTACATCATGCCCGTCAACGGCATACCCAAACACCTTGTGAAAACCCTCTCGCGCGCTAAGTTCGAACAACTTGCCGACCACCTTATCCAAGCCACCATCGCTCCTTGCCGGCAGGCTCTCGCCGACGCAGGCATGAGCGCCAGCGAAATTGACGAGGTTATCCTCGTGGGCGGTTCCACTCGTATCCCCGCCATCCAGCAGGTGGTTGAGAAATTCTTCGGCAAAACTCCCTCTAAGGGTGTGAATCCCGACGAAGTGGTGGCCGTAGGCGCCGCAATCCAGGGCGGTGTGCTCTCCGGCGATGTCAAGGACGTGCTTCTCCTCGACGTGGTGCCCCTCTCTGTCGGCATCGAGACTCTCGGCGGCGTGATGACTAAGCTGATCGATGCAAACACTACCATCCCCACCCGCAAGAGCCAAGTGTTCTCGACTGCAACCGACAACCAACCCGGCGTTGAAGTCCACGTGCTTCAGGGCGAACGCCCCATGGCAAAGGACTGCAAGACCCTCGGAGTGTTCCACCTCGACGGCATTGCCCCCGCGCCCCGTGGAGTGCCGCAGATTGAAGTCACCTTCGAAATCGACGCTAACGGCATCCTCAACGTGTCGGCAAAGGACAAAGCCACAGGCAAAGAACAG
Organism: uncultured Bacteroidales bacterium; assembly: GCA_902795825.1. Taxonomy (GTDB): domain Bacteria; phylum Bacteroidota; class Bacteroidia; order Bacteroidales; family Muribaculaceae; genus RUG14106. The sequence goes on along the minus strand of CADBML010000028.1, from coordinate 5,963 downwards.
TCAATCCGCATCGAAGCATCGTCGGGATTGAGCGAGGAGGAAATCAACCGCATGAAAGCCGAAGCCGAAGCAAACGCAGCCGCCGACGCCAAAGAAAAAGAGCGCGTTGACAAAATCAACCAGGCCGACGCCATCATCTTCCAGACCGAAAAGCAGCTCAAAGAATTCGGCGACAAACTTCCTTCGGACAAGCGCAGCGCAATCGAAAGTGCGCTTCAGAAACTCCGCGACGCCCACAAGGCACAGGACGTTGCCGCAATCGACGCCGCTGTCAACGAAATCCAAGAGACCTTCGGCGCAGCCCAGCAGGACATCCTCAACGCCCAGCAACAGGCACAAGCAGGTGCGCAGGCCGGCCCGCAAGGTCCGCAGGGGCCTCAACCGGGTGCCAATAACGGCGGCAAAGACGACGTGACCGACGTCGACTTCGAAGAAGTCAAATAACGGCAGATGCCGACAATAATCCGGCGAATAAGACAACAATAGTCTGATAGCAAATCCGTGCAGGTCAACGCCCTGCACGGATTTTTCGTTTTTCCAATATGTCAATTGTATGTACACTGGCAAAATTATCGTCGCCAGTCACGTATGTTGCGTTGACAGCGCAACACACACAACTGCGTTGACAACGCAACACACACAACTGCACGTATGTTGCGTTGGCAACGCAACATACGCAACAGAAGCAGTCTCCTTCGGTTCTTAAACAAAAAAAGAGCCCTGAGGCTCTTTTTTTGAAATCATTGATTAGAATTCGGCGTTGTTGGGTGTGCGCGGGAATGGGATGACGTCGCGGATGTTGGTCATGCCCGTCACGAACAGCACAAGGCGCTCGAAACCGAGGCCGAAGCCTGAATGGGGCACGGTGCCGAAACGTCGTGTGTCGAGATACCACCACATATCCTTCATCGGGATGTGGAGTTCCTCGATGCGGGCGAGAAGTTTGTCGTAGTTTTCCTCGCGTTCGGAGCCGCCGATGATTTCGCCGATTTTCGGGAAAAGCACGTCCATGGCGCGGACGGTCTTGCCGTCGTCGTTCATCTTCATATAGAATGCCTTGATTTCCTTCGGATAGTCGGTAAGGATTACGGGGCGGCGGAAATGTTCTTCGACGAGATAACGTTCGTGCTCGCTTTGGAGGTCGGCACCCCAATAGACGGGGAATTCGAATTTCTTGCCCGACGCTTCAAGAATCTTGACACCTTCAGTGTAGGGCAGACGCACGAAGTCGTTATCAACGACGAATTTCAACCGTTCGATAAGCTCGTTGTCGAAATGGTCGTTGAGGAAAGCGATATCGTCGGCACAATGTTCGAGAGCGTGGACTATGCAATATTTGATGAACTCCTCGGCGAGGTCCATGTTTTCGGCGATGGTGTTGAATGCCACTTCGGGTTCAATCATCCAGAATTCGGCAAGGTGGCGCGGGGTGTTGGAGCGTTCGGCGCGGAATGTCGGACCGAACGTATAGATTGCGCCAAGAGCCGTGGCACCGAGTTCGCCTTCAAGCTGGCCGCTGACAGTTAAAGCGGTCATTTTGCCGAAGAAATCCTGAGTGTAGTCCACTTTGCCTTCTTCATTGCGTGGCAAATTCTCAAGGTCGAGTGTCGTCACTTGGAACATAGCGCCTGCACCTTCGCAGTCGGAAGCGGTGATGAGCGGCGTGTGGAGATAGAAGAAGCCGCGCTCGTTAAAGAAGCGGTGGATTGCGAAAGCGAGAGCCGAACGGATGCGCAGCACGGCGCCAAACGTGTTGGTGCGTGGGCGCAGGTGGGCTTTCTCGCGCAGGAATTCAAGGGTGTGGCCCTTCTTCTGCATGGGGTAAGTGTCGTCGGCGGTGCCGTAAATCTCAAGTTCGGCGGCTTGAACCTCTACCGTCTGGCCCTTGCCCATCGACTCGACGAGCGTGCCTACAACTCGGATTGCCGCACCGGTCGTCACGAGGCGAAGGTCGTCGTCGGTAAATTTCTCCATATCGAACACGATTTGGATATTTTTGATGGTTGAGCCATCGTTAAGCGCCACGAATTGCACGTATTTGTTGCCTCGGCGGGTGCGCACCCAGCCTTTCACTTCCACTTCGTGGCCTATGAGTTCTTTTGAAAATATGTTTACTACTTTAATGTGTGACATGTAAAGTTGAAATTTTATAGTTGAGAGTTGAAAGTTTACAGATGAGGGGGATTATTCGAAAGCGCCGCGTTTGAGCATATTCACCTCAGCTTGAGTGAGGTAACGCCAGCGTCCGCGGGGAAGGTCCTTTTTGGTGAGACCGGCGAAGAACACGCGGTCGAGCTTCGTCACATGATAGCCGAGCGACTCGAAGATGCGGCGCACGATGCGGTTGCGTCCCGAGTGGATTTCGATGCCGGCCTGGTTGAGAGCCTTGTCGGTGGCATAGGAAATCTCATCGACTTGCACGGGGCCGTCCTCCAGTTCTATGCCGTCGGCGATAGCTTGCATATCATCTTCCGATATGTCGCGGTCAACCCACACATGGTAGATTTTCTTCTTGACATATTTGGGGTGGGTGAGCTTGGAGGCGAGGTCGCCGTCGTTGGTGAGGAGCAGCACACCGGTAGTGTTTCGGTCAAGACGGCCTACGGGATAGACGCGTTCGTTGCAAGCGCCCTTGATGAGGTCCATCACTGTGCGGCGCTCGTTCGGGTCATCGACAGTAGTGACGCAGTCTTTGGGCTTGTTGAGCAGGATATATGTTTTGCGTTCCAGAGCCACGATTTTGTCATCGTATTCCACCACATCGTTGTGGCCGATCTTCGTGCCAAGCTCGCTGACCACTTTGCCATTCACTTTGACGAGACCTTGCTGGATGAATTCGTCGGCTTCGCGACGTGAGCAGACACCCGAGTTGGCCATAAATTTGTTCAGGCGGATTTTTGCGTCGGGATCGGGAACTTCGAGTTCGTATTCCACCGGTTTGGGTCGCGGATAGAAAGTTTTTCCTTGACGGACGGGCTGTTTTTTCTGCTTTTTATTGTTCTTTTTCTTCGGCTGTTGTCCGTAGCGGGGCGCGGGACGACCCTGCCCGTATTGGGGCTGACGATAGCCGCCCTGCTGACGGTAAGGATTGCCCGGGCGGTAAGGAGCGGGTGCGCCTTCAGCGTCGCCGTAAGGTTGGCCGAAGTCCTGACGCGGCACGTAGGGACGGTGTTGTTGTCCGTAATCCTGGCGATAATACTCGTCGGGCTGCTGTTGGTAACCATAGCCCTGATTCGGGTAATACGGACGGCGCTGATTGTAGTTGGGATTGTAGCGCTGCTGGTGATAATTCGGATTGTAACCCTGATTGCGGTCGTAACCTGGATTCTGGTCATAGTCGTAGCGGCGGCCGTCATAAGGCGCGTCGTTGCCGTAGTCGGCTCGTTCTTGGTTCATGCCTTCGGAGGCCGGCATCTGCTGGCGGCTTTGTCCGATGCGTGGACGACGTGGCTTTTTTTCTTCTTCCATAATCAATCTTTTTGCTTTGTTGTTGTAAAAAATTGTGCCTCGCGGCAGAAAATAAAGTGAAATTAAGGTTGAGTAATAATAGTTTGGTGTTGCAAAGGTAGTAAAAATTTTTTGAATCGCAAAAATCACAAAGCGAAACCTGCTAATACATAATTCACAAATCACACAAATGCATTGTGCATTGAAAAGAAGGTCTGTCCGCTTCCGGCTGGCTTTGGAAATTGTCGGCAAATGTCGAATGCCGGCGACAAATTGGTCAAAATGTCGTGCGTTGTTGACAAAAACACGCAAATGTGATGCACAAAACGCAAATTTGTGTGCAATTTTTTGGTGCTCTGATCACATTCGTGTAATTTCGTCATCGAAATCCAAATTCCTCATCGAATTATGTTACAAGAAAATCTTCTCATCCTCTATGCGAACAGTTTCCGCGACAATTGGGACCTGCCCGCTCTTACCGATTACACCAATGGCCACACCCTGACCTATGGCGACTTCGCGCGTGAAATAGCCCGCTTCCACCAGTTCTACAGCTCTTTGGGAATAAAACAAGGCGACAAAATCGCGCTTATCGGCAAAAACAACTTAAACTGGGTGACGGTGTTCATGTCCACGATCACTTATGGCGCGGTAATTGTGCCGATTCTTCAGGAATTCAACCCGCAGGACGCGCAGCACATCATCAACCATTCCGACTCGGTGTTGCTTTTCGCTTCCGACAAGCATTGGGAGTCGTTCGAGCTCGACAAGATGCCGCAGATACGTGCCGCCATCTCGCTCGACGACCGCCGTCTGCTTGCCGAGCGCGAAGACGACAATTCGCCCGGATTTATCGACAAGACGCTGCGCAATCTCAACCGCCGCTTCAAGCGCAACTATCCCAACGGGTTCACTGCCTCCGACATAAAATACCCCTACATCCACCCCGACACATTGGCCATCATCAACTACACGTCGGGCACCACAGGGTTCTCCAAGGGTGTGATGCTGACTCTCAACAACATCTGCGGCAATGTCATCTATGGCGGGCGTGTCACCAACCTGCACTATCGCGGCTGCCGTTGCTTGTCGTTCCTTCCCTTGGCTCACGCCTACGGATGCGCCTTCGACCTGCTTTCGCCGTTGGCTGCCGGAAGCCACATCACCCTTTTCGGCCGTGTGCCCTCGCCAAAGTTGTTGCTCAAGGCTCTTGCCGAAATTAAGCCCAACCTCGTGATTTGCGTGCCGCTGATCCTCGAGAAAATCTACAAGAAACAGATCCTGCCGATGATCACCAAGCAGGCCATCCGCTGGACCCTCGCCATCCCGTTCATCGACAAGGCTCTTTATTACATTATCAATAAAAAACTCGTCGAATCGTTCGGCGGAGAGTTCCAAGAAATCATCGTGGGCGGCGCTCCGCTCAACGCCGAAGTCGAGGAGTTTCTCCACCGCATCAAATTCCCGTTCACCGTGGGCTACGGCATGACAGAATGTGCTCCGCTCATCAGCCACACGAAGTGGGACGAGTTCATCCCGGGTTCGTCGGGCCGCACTCTCAAAGGCATTATGGAGAGCAAAATCGACAGCCCCGACCCCGAAAATATTCCGGGCGAAATCCTCGTCCGCGGCGAAAACCGCATGATGGGCTACTACAAGAATGCCGAAGCCACAGCCGCCGCAATCGACAAGGAAGGCTGGCTCCACACCGGCGACATGGGCACCCGCTCCGCCGACGGCACCATTTTCATTCGTGGACGCTACAAGACGATGCTCCTTTCGGCCAACGGCCAGAACATCTATCCCGAAGAAATCGAGTCGAAACTCAACAACATGCCCTTCGTCCAGGAGAGCCTTGTCGTTGACCGCAGCGGCAAACTCGTGGCGCTCGTCTATCCCGACTACGAGGCCATGGACGCCAACGGCCTGACCGCCGAGCGTCTGCCCGAAATGATGGAGCAGGTGCGTAAAGAGCTAAACAAAATTGTCGCGCCCTACGAGCAGATCAGCCGCATCCAGCTCATCGCCAACGAGTTTGAAAAGACCCCGAAACGCTCAATCAAGCGTTATCTCTACTCAAACTAACAGGCTGCCGCAAACAGCAGAAAACACTTTCTCATAACCAAGCATATTCTTTATTACGAGGCGGTTTCGGGTCATCACGACCCGAAACCGCTGATTTTTAAATATGTGAAGAAATAATTTTTGTTCGACAGATGGACTTTTACGAGAGATGTGTTTATTGTTCGTTTAGGATTTCGTTAAGTTCGGAAAGCAACTCTTGGGCGGCGGAGTGACCTTGAGCCGCGGCTTTTTCGAGCCAATAAATGGCTTGCCGGTCGTTCTGCATCACACCTTCGCCTAATAAGTAACACAGTCCTAATGTGTGTTGTGATTCGGCATTGCCCATTTCTGCGGCTTTGGTCAGCGTGGCGATGTCGGACTGGGTGATTTGGTCGGATTGGGAGTCGTTCGCGCCGGCGGCGTTAATTGAGAAAGAAACGCATAGCGCGGCT
>CADBML010000027.1 GCA_902795825.1 uncultured Bacteroidales bacterium | reverse complement strand
GCGACACCCGAAACGGCGATGACTTCTTTTTGCGAGCCGGAAGTCAGGGTGATGTTTCCTGAGTGCGTTCCAGCAGCGGAAGGTTGATAGGTGATGGTGAGAGTGCCACCTGCTGCTGGAAGAGATGCCGGCGATACTGTAAAGTTGGAGTTGGAAGAGGCAACAGAGATTGCCGATGATAAGCCTGAACCGGTTACGGTGATAGTCTTGGTGGCAGTGGAGCCAACAGTGGTAGATGCCTCCCACGCCGATTCGCTCACGTTGATGCCAGTTGATGTGCCGGTCTTCATGTCGAAGCAGCACTTCGTAACTTTGTCGTTGCTTACGGTGACCGTCTTGGATTGTGTTGCATAGCCCGACATCGTGACTTCTACAATATAGGTGCCTGGGTCAAGTTCTTCAAAGAAGTAAACACCGTTGTTCCATTCGTCGGTGGTTTGCGGGTTGGTTTGGTTGGGGAAATAGTTGCCGTCGTCATTTGAACCTTTAGTGAACGAGGTGACGTTCACAACATTTCCTGAGGAATTTTTCAGCGTGACTTTAGCGCCGTTGAGGGCTTTGTAGGAGTCGCGTCCACGATAGGTGTAGTCGGAATAGCCGCAGCCTTTTGAAACGTCGCGAACATCGCCGACGATACCGCCCTTCATACCCGTTCCCGCTTGAGGATAAACGGCAAAACCTTCAACGATTTGCCAAGCGAGGAGGCGGTTATAGTGGTGGCCCTTTAGTCGGAGAGTTTCGGGACGATAGTCGTGGAACCACGTTTCAATCAGGTAGCCAATGGCGGTGTTGTTGCGGAGCACGCCATAGCAGAAGTGCATGAACGAATAGTCGGAAACGCAACGCGTGGGAGCGTAGGTCGTGTTCGTCAAGTTCACTTTTGCATGCTCATCGACAGCGGCCTTACCCATTTTTTGGCCCTTGGTCTGTTTATCGGAAGAGGCGTTAGCCCAATAGAAAGCGATTGTGTAGTTGGCGGAGTTGTTACCAGTGTTGGTGTGGTTGGAAATGAAGTATCCGCCGTAGGATGACGACTGAGCGGAAATTGTGGAAAGACCGAGGTCGTCGGACGAAGTATTCTTCGTACGCGACATTTTAACGGTACCACCATATTTCACGAACAAGTCGCGGATATGCAAACCACGAGTCAAATTTCCGTCGGATTCGTAGAAAATAGGTTTTTGTCCGTTAGGAAGGTTTGTTGGTCGGTCGTTGGAGTCGTGACCTCCGTGTCCCGGGTTGATATACCATTTTTTGCCGGAGAAGCTGAGGGCGTCGGCAGTCATGGCCACAGTAGCGGCTATGAGCAAGAATGTGAATATCTTTTTCATGGTTTTACTGCTTTTCGATTGTCATAACATAAATCTTGCCGTCGAGAGTGTGGTAGGCAATGCGGTCGCCTTCGGGGCTCACGGCAGGGAACATCTTTATATCGGAGCTCGAAGGAGTGAGCTGCTGAATGCTTCCGCCTTTCGCGGGCACCACCACGATGTCGCTCTTGGTGAAGAAGTAGCCGTCGTCCTTGTCCTGCATTCCCACGACGAAGTCGTCGCCGCACCACACGGGAGCGTGGATTTTCCCGAGATGTACGAGGCCGGAGCCATCGAGATTGCAGGTGTAGGCGTCGTCGTGACCGACGAAGAGGATTCGTTTGCCGTTAGGCGAGAGGCTTGTCCAGCAGTAGTTGACATCGTTGTCGGGAGTGGAAAGCGGATCCACCACCGAGCGGCGGCCGTTGTTATAGACGACGACCTTCAGGTCTTCTTCGGTGACATAGACGTTGATGTTGCTGCGCACATTCTTGGTCATACTTCTGGTGGAGATGCGTCGGGATGTGAACTCCTTCGTCTCCATGGAGCGGCCTTCGGGGGCGAACATGACGCGGTTGTCGACGAGGTTTACGGCGTTGACGTGAGGCACGTGGCTCGCGAGCTTCGTGGAGGCTTTTGTTGCGAGGTCGATGCTGTGTAGCGAGACGGTTTGCTCGTCGGAGTGGATTTCATGGCAGACCACGGTCTTGCCGTCGGCACTGAAAGCGAATCGGTAGCCGGCTCCGGCCATCGACGTCAGCTTCGTCAGAGCCTTAGTCTGGAGGTTGAACACAGACAGACCGTCGTAGGCTTCGCCCGAAACCATCAACGACTGGCCGTCGGGGGTGAACACGGGATGATACATTTCCGTCGGCCCGGCGAAACGCTGGGTCTTCACCACCTTGAAATGCTGTGCCGAAGCCATCGATGCGACGGCCACGGCTGCAAGTAAGAACAATGCTTTTCTCATTTGATTTTTAATGGTTAATGATTATGGTATTTGTTAT
>CADBML010000026.1 GCA_902795825.1 uncultured Bacteroidales bacterium | reverse complement strand
GTGCTCCGTATCGTAATCGTGGCGGTCTTCGTTCCACCGTCGAACGGTTTCTGTACCATTCGTTCCATGGTAAACCACCAACGGCTCTCCATTCTCCCCAACTATTTTCGACGATTCTTTGGCAGTTACAATTTCTTTTAGTAATTTTGCAATGTCTCCAAATGACGCAGGGTTTTGACCCAAATTTGTTACAAAAACGTCATTTTGGAGATTTTTTTGTGCCGTCACTTCATGGAGATAGAATCTATTATTTGTTTTATTACGGTGTAACACAACAGCACATACAAATCTTTCTTCTCCGATAATGATAGGTGCGGCTACCACAACGGTGTTATATCCTCTACCTTTGTGGTTTAGGGCTCCACCGATAAACACTCCTTTCTCAATGACATCCTTTACAGCACCATAAGCTATTGCCTTGTTCCTTCCCATGCCGTGAGCCAAACTGTCTTCCGCTCCTTTTTCGTCAAGCACAACGACACCAAACATCGGTGAAGTTGCTTTGTTCCCGATGCTCTTAAAATATTCTCCGACTTGCTCGGTCAGATTCTTGTCTAACCTACGGGCAAATTCATTTCCAGTCAATGTGACGACAGTTTTTCCATATAGCAAATATTGTTTTTGCTTACTTCGCTCCCAGTCCCCGAACCAGTCCTTGAACGGTGCGGTGCGCACCTCTGCCCATTGCCGTTCGTCAAGACGTGAGGTAGTGCCGTCGGGGGCTTTCATCCATGTTCCATCGGCTTTCGCCTTCCGCTCAATCTCCTTCCGCTTCTCATCCGTCAGCGAAAACTTCCCTGCTTCTATCCCGTCCGCTTTCGCTTTCGGTTTCTCCACATCCTTGCCGGTTATCTTTTCCACCGTCTTCTGCCCTTCGGTCTTCTTAGCTTTAGGCTTCTCCGCTTTTTTCCCTTCGTTCCCTTTGCCGTTTCCAGAACTTTTACTACTTTTGTCGGCAGAAGAAGCATCGCTTGATGGTAAAGTCACCCCATCAATCCGTTCTGACGGATTTGAGGGAGGAGTTGTTAAAGTCCCTCTTGGCGATGTTCTTTTTTTATCTCGCTCTTTACGCTTGGTGTCAAACGCCGTTACCACCCAATTCTTTTTAAGAAGGACATTGCCTTTATCATCTCTGTATTGTTTCTTGATTGAAACTCTGTATCCGTCTTTCTCAATATGTATTTTGTCTTGACTTTCACGGGGTTCAATTTTGCCATTGTTGATTACATCGTTAATAATCGACATCAATTCTTCCACACTATTGAAGTCATCAGCATCTATTAGGTGATCTTGAATAATATGCTCCAAGCCCTCATGCCGTTCATGACTGCCCCACACCAAATCGATGTCGCCTATCTCGGCTCGGTGGAACACGCCCAGCAAATCGCCGCTCTTACGTTTCATCAAAAAGTCGAAAGCCTCCCTGACTTTTCCCTTGAACTGGTCGAAGATGTCACCGAACACGCCGCGCCCTATCGGCTTCAGCTCGGAATCTGCCTCCCGCCTGTCTGCGTGGACGAAGGCGCAGCCTCGGCGGCATCCCACGCCTCATCCTCCGTCCGATACCACTCCGTTCTCCAAATTTCGGTATGTCAGAATCGAAAGCGACCTTGCGAATAATTCGCAAGGTCGCTTTAATCAACAAGTTAGAATGTGGTTGACAGATTCCTACTTATCGGGGGTTACTTCATCATGTTTTTTACCACTCGGCGAGTACCGTCGGCATACGTTATCACTTTGAAGTAAACGCCAGCGGTCGGCTTTTCGAGAAGTTCAACACCTTGGGCGTTGAAAAGCTTGACAGAAACGACCTTTGAGTTGTTGACAACTTGCGCCACGGATGTGCTCTCGTCAGCAGATGTTATCGGATAAATCACATAGTTGGACGAGATGTCGGCATTCTGGCCAAGAGTCTTAATGCGGTTTATGGTTGTTCCATTCGGACGAAGAGATTCGCCTGCAAGTTTGACAACAGCATTGAATGTATATCGCCAACCGTCGTTGTAAACTGCAGCCGGATCAGTGGGATAAGCGTTGTTGACAACGCCCTCATAATAGTCAAGAGCCACTTCGAAACCGCCAAACATCCAATTGCCTGTATTATCAACCGCATAACCGTAGAAGCAGTTGTCGTCAGCGCTCCACACCACATCGGCAATTCGGCAATATTCAACGGCTTTAGGTTCGACGAAATAGAATTGTGGCGTTTCATCGCCGAAAGAATTCCATGCCGTTTCCATAAAGTTTGACGACACGTACGTGTTGGGGGTAAACGAATAGGCACTTTCGACAGTTGGCATTTTCGTCAACGTCATTTCGTTATTGCCGGCCATGACATCAACCACCCCTTGAATGTCGGTGATGCGGGCGCCATTAAACGCCTCGATTTCCGATGCGGAAAGTGTTCGCGGCAGATTGAGGATAATCCAATAACTCTGGTCGGCATCAGCAGCCGAAACCGAAGATATGCCATGAGCGGAAATCGGGTCGGTCTGCGAAGCATCCATGACACTCGTTTCATTCGGATATGACGCGCTTGACTTAGCAATGACGGTTTTGCCATCGCGGAGCACCTTGACCGCAACGAGATAGTCGTTAAGCACCACTTCTTCAGAACCCACCTCGCCGTCGGCGATATTTTGAATGTTGGTAAGGGCTTTGAGCGAGATAGTCTGGGCTTTACGTGCGGGAGTATAGTGGGTGTTGTCGGTGTCGTCTTTAATCGAATATATAGTCAGGCACTTGCCTCCGGCATAAAGGTTGTTGCCCCAGTCGAAAGCCATTTGAAGCACTTCACCTTTATCTGTGGGATTATCGCAGAGGAAGCGCTGGACCGTGGCGTCGGTGTTTTTGCGGAGCTGAAGCGAAGGAACGCCATCAGTCCACGCGACATCATAGATGAGGATGTAACCCGTACCGTTAACGAGGGCAAGCAGTTTGCCATCGGGGCTAACAGCGAAGCCGCCGCCCTTACAACCACCGGCCTTACCTTGAGCCGTGGTCATATCGCGGGCCATATTGAAAGCGGCATTTGACGCGCCCATTTGGTTAGTGCCTGTGCGTTCTGCCATCGCAATTTGTTCGGCAGTAAAATACATTAGAATCGGGCAATCAACATTATCGCGGCTCGACACAGCGTCGGGACGTGCCGTACACACCCAAAGGCCACCCCGGTTGTCACCTTGAAGACGACGCAGACCGCTGACATCGGTAGTGTCGGCGAGGAAGGCTCGACTGACGCCCGTCGCCAGCATCTTCGACGGTTGGGCATGACTTGTGTCGTAACCCCAATAGCTCTTCAAAGAGCCGTCGGAATTACCGATGTCGTAGATGGCGATGTCGCCTGAGAAGGTAGTGCCATTATTCCTATCAAAATCCTGAATAACAGCACATAGACGCGAATTAGCGCCAGTACCGGTAACAGCGACACCAGAGACAGAACTACCATAGTGTCCGCCCGACACGTCGGTGCGCGTCCATAGGCCGGAGCCCCAGTCGGCCGATGCCGGCGTGCCGTTATATCTGGTCACACTCGAATCGAATGTCGGGCCACCTTGATAGAAGTATGTCGAAACTGCGTCGTGGTCGTTGGTCATGTCGTGGGGGTCAAGAATGGTTATACCCGCTTTGGTTGACCACGAGCCAGAAGTGTGTTCCGCCATATAAATATTACCGAGATAGTCGGTTGTGATGCCAATGTTTTCGCGGAAGACATTTGCATTCTGACTGTATGCCACACCTTGCGAGTTGGTCTGACCGATGCCTGAGCCACGGAACGTGAACTTGGTTGTGCGAGTATCGCCATGCTCGTCGGGAACGAAGCGAGTGCGCAGCCAATTGTTCCATTTTTGGGTTGTGCCATTGTTATCGACAGTTTCGGCGGTGTGAGGCACGTAACGGACGATGCCATTCGACATCACCGGGTCAAAACCTTGCGCGCGCTGTGCGGATGTGGATGTGTCGTAGCCGGAATAGTTGTTGACATATACATACCCGAAATAGTCGCTTTCGGGCGAATTATCCACAGTAATGTAAATATTGGCGAATTTGGCCGTATTGTGGTTGTTGCCAGCAACAGCGCCATTATCGTTGGTGTACTTCGTTCCACCAGTGTAATTAAGCAGCAAACCCGAATCGGGAATGCTCTTGCCCTTCAGTCGAATACCCCAATTCAATGTGACAGTGCGGCCGATGGCATTCTGAAGCTCAGCGCGGGTGACGTTGACTCGTCCTGTTGTCGAAGCAAGACCGTTATAAGTGGCCTCGTTGTCCATAACAGTGCAGACAGCATTGAATATTTGCTTTTCATACACGACATCGCCAGTTTCTGCGTCGGTAAAGACGAGGAACGACTCTTCGGCATTGTTGTTTGCGCCGTAGATAAAGTCGAAGGAGTCGTCATCAGCGTTGTATTGCATATCGAGTCCATAAGCGAATATGCCACGGATTGGGTCGTCGGAAGTGCCCGACATAGTGTTTTGAGCGAACCTGACGATAGTTTTGTCTTTGATAAGGTAAAGTGTCAGCACACCGTCGATTACACTATAGTGGACAGCCGAATAAGTGGCGTTAGCCGATGACAGGTCGGTGTTCGATGTGCTGTAGAGCGTCGCGTTGCTGAGGCCTTCAGTGATGTCGTAGAGACGGATTCCCGTGTTGGCTCCTGCCGAAGTGGAATTGGCTGCTGCCATCATTTTCTTTCCGTCGAAAGTGAAGTAGGCGGCGCGGGTGGAGCCGGCGGGAAGACTTGATCCCGAGAATGAACCCACCAGAGAGGCGTCGTTCATATCAGCCGAATTTGCCATATACACCTCCGTGGGGTGAGCCAATTCGCCGTCAAGAATGACATTGCTGTTGTCACGAGGGCTTACGGCAATGCTAACCTTAGAGCCGAGTTTTGAGACATAGCTCAACGCTGTGCCGCGGACGGAAGCCTCTTTTGATGTGTCGACAGCTCCCGATCTGACAGTGAGCACCTCATAACGGTAGCCATCAAGGTCGCCTCTTACAGTACGACCGAACACTGTGATTTTGTTGTTGGCGAGAGAGCCGTTGATGGCGAAGGCATCGCCAAGCACAGCTTCATAGTAGCCTGCTGAACGTTGAGTGGAAACGTAAAACGAGGGAGCGGCATTGGCCGAAAGCGAGGGAGCCCAATAATAGAATTGTAGTGTTCCGCGAGTGGTGCCATAGTTGCCGGAAACATATTCATCATCCGACGCGCACACCACCTTGTTACATCCTACGAGATAACCATCGGATGTGAATGCAATTGAACGGAGCGGGTGTTGAATGCCATTGTTGTTAGCAGCGGTAATGCCTGATGTCGAAAGCTGGCGAATGGTCTTTTCGCGGGCATTGATAACGTATAGACACGGCGTGTCGGTGAGGATGACCGTGTTTTCGCCATATTGGGCAGAAGAAATCACATTACCAGTCATCGTGTAAGCCCGACCGCCGTCGTTGGTGAATTGCATAGCACCCACAGTAGTGGTCACTTCGGGCTCCGGTTCAGGCTCCGGTTCAGGTGTCGGGTCGTCATCAATGACGGTGCCTTGTCCTGAGCTCATCAAGAAAATAGGATAGGTTGTCTGATTAGCCGACACTGTAACAGTCTTACTCAAATCGGAAAAGCCTGAAGCGATAGCTTGGACAGTATAAGTGCCCGGCGTAAGTTTCTCAAAAACAAACACCCCGTTGTAATTGTTGTCGGTTTTGTAAGTCTTGACAAGAGTTCCCGCTGAGTTATAAAGACGAACTGTCGCGCCATTGATAGGATACTTATTGTCGTAGGCATTGTTGCCGGCCTTGTCTGTGCCGGTATAATATTTATACAGGCTGTTTTCAAGCGACTTGGAGTTGTTTTTTACTGCGCCCATAATCACACCTTTGCCCGTCTGGCCGAGGCTGAAATAGTCCATAAAACCACGCGCGTAGCGCACGCCTTCCTGACGGCAATAGTCGATGTTGAGTGCGCGGTGGCGAGCCGGCTGATATGTGTGGAAATATCCTTCGGTAAGAAATCCAGGGTAGCTATGCTTTAACACGCCAAGATAGCCATTAGTGCCTGAAGTGCCATAGAACGTGTTATCGCCCACCACATAGCCCGATGTCGAGGATGTATAATCGTTCGGATAGTTTGTCGTGACATCGATTTTGTTGTGGGCCAAAGCAGCCCAATTCCACACTGTGCGGCCCATTGCGCGGGAGCCGGAAATTTTTTCGGTGGTGTTTGAGCCTCGGTAGAGAATAATGGAGTAGTTCGATTTCGCTCCGTCAGATGCGGCATTGGAATGGATGGATATGAACGCATTGGGCTTGAATGAGTTCACCTCTGTGCATATAGTCGAAAGCAGCTTGTTGTATAGGTATTGGTTAGAAGCTCCTTTCACATAAGGATATGGGCCATTTTTCCAACGCGACATTCGCATATTCGACGTGGGGACACCGGCACCGTAATGAAGTTCGTCATAGAGTCCGAAGGCTTTCCACAAGTTAGTGTTTGACTCGTAGAAACCGCAAGTGTCCGGACGGCCTGTCGATGCCAGATTCGGATAAGGGATTGTGGCGTTCGGACGGTCGTTAGGGCCCCACGAGCCATGACCCGCATTAATGTAGATTTTGAAATTAGAGGGCGAAACAGCGCTCAATGTCAAAGTCGCGAAAAGCGCGACAATCAGTGTGGTTAGAATCTTCCTTTTCATGTCGGCGCTTATTTTGTGAAGTTAATCATATAAATTTCTCCGCGAGGATTACTGAAAGCTATTTTATCGTTAGCGGGTTGCGGCCACATCCCCATGAGAGAGGAATCTGTGAGGATTTGCGCGCCGCCATCGAGGGTTTTAACAACAATCTCAGACGTAGTGACAACAGTGCCGTCATCGTAGTCGAGCATGCCCACCACTCTGGAGTTGTCAATCCATTTCGGTGCACGAAGCTCGCCCAAATTTGCGACAATCATTCCTTTCAGGTCACACACGAAACAACCGGCTTCGTTCACGTAGAGAAACTTTGTCATGTCGGGCGATAGCGACTCCCAAATGTAGGCGTATTCATCGCCTTGAGGGGCTATCTTGGTCGTCGTCCCATCGACAGTAAGCCAAATCTTCAGGTCATCGTTGTTCAGGACAGGCTTTTTGGCGCTGGTGTCGTTCCCCTTGAGATTCTTGATGGAGAGCTTGCGGTCCGTTGTCATCGCGACAGCCACATCACCAGAAAGAGAGAAGGAACTGAATTTCTCAGTCGGTGCGACAAGTTGCTTTGCGACCTTGTTCTTGATGTTGAACGACTTTAGACCATGGCGAGTTGATATGCCGTCGTCGGAAAGCGACATCTCTTGGAAAACGACTGATTTGCCGTCGGAAGAAAGACGGGCGTTAAAGCCGGCAGCAGGAGATTCGCTAATCACAGTCGATTGGCGTTTGTCAAGGTCGTAACAGACAAGGCCTTCCTGCGACTGCGATGACAACAAAATAACATTGCCCGCATGACTGATGCCAACAACCTGCTCGGCTCGTTCGTCGTGAGGAAGGTTGACTCGTTCAATCGAGGTCACCTTCAAAATCTGCGCCCACGAGCTAATCGCCATAAGCAGGAATGCTGAGAATAATAGCTGTTTGTGCATAATTTGTTGTTTTTTATGTTTTTGTTAATGTTGATTCTCTTGTGTTGTCCCATTCGTCACATCATATACGTCACCCATGGGAACTTCTGGAGCATTTTGCATGAACAATTTATCCACAAATTTAACCATTTAATTCCTATAAAACAAACAATAATTATAATTATTTCTTTATAAAAGCATTTATTTGTAAAATATTCACGAAATATTCACAAATTCGACAATATACAGAGCTGCCACAAAATGAGCGACAACTCTTGAATTTAACAAGAGGAAGATATCGAATAATCGCATCACGAAAGTCGTTAAGTGAAAATAATGGCGGTATGGAATCTTGAAATAGCACAAAGAAGTACAAAGAAAGTTAGCGGTTGCAACAATAATTTGATTAAATTTTGTCATTTGGGAGAAAAATAGTAAATTCGCAACTGACATTATGAACCGACGAAGCGACTACGTTTTCAACATTAACGGCAGCTTAAAGAGCATAAAGTTGCCGGCAGTTGTGGGTGTGCTCAACTACACGCCCGATTCGTTTTATGCCGAATCGCGCCACAGCTCAGCATCGTCGCTCGCCACTGCGGCTAAAAACATGGCAACGGAAGGCGCCGCCATTATAGACATAGGGTGTGCGTCGTCGCGTCCGGGAGCAGAAGTCATCCCCGAGGAAGACGAAATACGTCGAGCCGCGGAAGCCGTGTCGGCGGTGAGAAATTCCATACCCGACATTTTGATTTCAATCGACACTTACCGTTCGACTGTGGCGGAAGCGGCCATCACCGCCGGAGCCGAAATTATAAACGACATTTCGGGTGGCAATTTCGACCCGGAAATGTTGGCAACAGCCGCGCGTCGGAGAGTCCCTATCGTCCTGCAACATTCTCGAGGAACACCCGACATTATGCAATCATTGACCCACTACTACGACGTAACGGCCGATGTCCTCACAGAGTTGAACGAATCGGTTGAGAATGCAAAGCGTCATGGTGTGACCGACATAATTGTCGATCCAGGGTTCGGTTTCGCAAAAACGACAGAGCAATCGTTTGAACTGCTCTCCAATCTTCAGGCTTTCAAAGTATTTGGATTTCCTATAATGGTAGGATTATCGAGGAAGTCGATGATATGCTCCACTCTTGGAATTACGCCCGAGAATGCCCTCAATGGCACTACGGCAGCCAACGTAATAGCTTTAATGGGCGGTGCCGACCTGCTCCGTGTCCACGACCCGAAAGAAGCCCGACAAGCCATCGACATTTTTCTCGCCACCAATAAAAACATCTCATAAATAATGGACATCGCATTTGGAATAAAAGACGCAATCGACATATTTCTACTTGCTCTTCTCCTTTTCTATCTCTATCGGACGATGCGTGAGTCGGGCACGCTGAGCATCTTCTTCGGCATCCTCGCGTTCATAGCCGTTTGGGTGGTGACATCAGAAATATTAGGGATGAGGCTTATCGGGACCATTCTCGACAAATTTATGTCAATCGGGCTCCTCATCCTTGTCATTCTGTTTCAGGACCAAATAAAGCGTTTCCTTGTCGAGCTTGGTTCACAAAAGCGGTGGAGGTTTTTCAGCCGTGTGTTTAAGCGCGATAACACCTCGACCGACAAGTCGCCCTGGATTATGCCCGTAGTAAACGCTTGCATGAATATGTCGAAGAGCAATACCGGCGCACTCATTGTCATCGAGCAGACAATGCCCCTTGTCTCCTACGAAAAGACTGGCGATTCCATTGATGCTTCGATTTCATCCCGACTTCTCCAAAACATTTTCTTCAAAAATTCGCCGCTTCACGATGGAGCCGTAATCCTTTCCGAAGGACGAATCAAGGCCGCGGGATGCATCCTTCCCGTCAGCCACAACACCGACATTCCCCGCCGTTTTGGTCTTCGCCACCGTTCGGCCCTAGGAATATCTCAAGCCACCGACGCCATCGCCGTGATTGTGTCGGAAGAAACTGGCGGCATCTCTATTGCCTACAATGGAACTATCCACGCCGATTTGTCTTCGACCGAGCTCGAACGCCGGTTAGCTCAAATCATAAAAACCAAGTAGCCTTACTATGACACCGGAGCAAAAGAACAACCTGATTGAAGCTTTCGACGCATTCTTGTCGAAAAAGCACCTCCGGCACACTCCTGAACGCCGTGCCGTGTTAGAAAAGGTGGTGGAAATCACCGGCAGTTTTTCGGCCGCCGACATTCACGACATCCTCCAAGCCGAAAACCTCACGCTCAGTTTGGCTACAATCTACTCCACTTTTGCGCTCATTGAAGAGTTCGGCATTATTCGCCGGCAAGACTATTCACGAAGAAAAGCGCTTTACGAGCGCACGGGTAATTCGCCGAAAACTTTTCGAGCCACCAACCAATGTCATCTCATCTGCACCAGTTGTGGCAAGACTCGAATCGTCACCGACGCAGATCTAACACGATATGTGGCCGGGCTGATTTTCCCTCGGTTCACGACCACCCACACCTCCATCAATATTTACGGCATTTGTCCATCGTGTAACAGAAAAAACAAATCAAAGAAACAATAACCCTAAAATCTATTAACAATGGCAACAGTAAAACCGTTTCGTGGCATCCGCCCTCCGAAAGAATTAGTGACAGAAGTGGCTTCACGCCCTTACGACGTCCTCAACTCCGAAGAAGCCCGAGCCGAGGCTGAAGGTAATCCAAAATCGCTCTACCACATAATCAAGCCAGAGATTGATTTCGAGCCCGGCACCGATGAGCATGATCCGCGCGTCTATGAACGCGCAGTCGAGAACTTCAAGGCATTCCAAAACAAACGGTGGCTTGTCAAGGACGATAAAGAGCACTACTATATCTATGCCCAAACCATGAATGGGCGCACACAATACGGCATAGTCGTTGCCGCTTATGTCGATGACTATATGAGCGGTAAGATCAAGAAGCACGAGCTTACTCGTCGCGACAAAGAAGAAGACCGAATGAAACACGTGCGAATCAACAACGCCAACGTGGAGCCGGTATTTTTCGCATTCCCCGACAACGAGGCTCTTGAGGAAATCATCCGCAAAGTCACTGCTGCCGAACCTGAATACGATTTCGTGGCACCAGATGGGTTCGGACATCATTTCTGGGTGATTGACGACGACGAAATCAATGAGACCATAACCCGCGAGTTCGCAAAAATCCCTTATCTGTATATAGCCGACGGGCATCACCGTTCAGCCGCAGCCGCTTTGGTGGGAAACGAAAAAGCCAAGCAAAATCCAAATCACAGGGGCGATGAGGAATACAACTATTTCCTTGCCGTGTGCTTCCCCGCATCGCATCTGAGCATCATCGACTACAATCGCGTAGTCAAGGATCTCAACGGTTTGACTCCCGAAGAATTCCTTGCTCGTCTCGACGAAAACTTTATCGTTGAAGACATGGGCACGGAAGAATATCGACCCAACGCTCTTCATAATTTCTCGCTTTACTTGGGTGGGCACTGGTACTCGCTGACCGCACGAGAGGGACGCTATGACGACAACGACCCGATAGGCGTGCTCGACGTGACCATATCCTCCAACCTCATCCTTCGCGACATTCTTGGAATCACCGACCTACGGTCTGACAAGCGAATAGATTTTGTCGGCGGAATACGCGGACTTGGAGAACTGAAGCGCCGTGTAGATTCCGGCGAAATGGCAGTGGCTCTTGCCCTATATCCCGTGTCGATGCGACAACTGATGGACATCGCCGATTCCGGAAACATCATGCCGCCTAAAACCACATGGTTTGAGCCTAAATTGCGCTCAGGTCTCGTAATCCACAGCCTTGAATAAACCCAAATCCGTCATTAGACAGTTATGCCAATGACCGATTCGTTATAGACAATTGAAAATGTCGTGACAACCAAAGTTTGCAATGTGACAACAGCGCGCTACGTCCGCCTCATAGCCGGTCAGTTGGGCCGGCGATGGGCGTGGGTCGCCGCTGTGTCCTTGCTGACGGCCGTGGCATTGTCGTTTTCTGATGTCCGCTTTGTCATTGTCGCGCTATTAATTCTTTTTGTGATTGTGCCTCTCGCTTTGATGTTCATCTATATCTTTTTCGGACTCACCCCGGAGGCTCGTTTCTCAATCCTACGAAAGATAATCAACGTCAACAGCAGCCGAATGACTGCCGAATTCGAATCTCTTGGCGACGATTACCCGACACCGCCGACTGTCAAACTCGACATTTCCCGAGTCACAAATGTCGCATTCAGAAAAGACTGCTACGTTGTCACCATCGACCACCGCCGTTTTCGTCCAATACTCATCCCCTACTCCGCTTTTGCCGACAGGGACGAGATCGCCGAATTTTCACGAATAATCATCCCCAAACGATGATGGAAACTATTGAATATAAGGTCATCGCGCACATCTCGACCGACCTGCCCGAGAAATTCGGCGTGCCTCGCCAAAGCGGCATGGCAAAAGGGTTGACGGGCAGGATTATATTCGAGCCGGATTTCCGCAATCCCGATACCCTGCGGGGGCTGTCGGATTTCTCTCATCTTTGGCTGATTTGGGATTTTTCCCTTGCCCACCGCGATGAATGGTCGCCTACGGTTCGTCCTCCCCGTTTAGGTGGCAACAAGCGGATGGGCGTATTCGCCACAAGATCGCCTTTTAGACCCAACTCTATCGGACTGTCGTCGGTTGAAATTGTCGGCATTGTGCCCGACTCTATCGACGGCCCAATAATTAATGTGGCCGGGGTGGATATGATTGACGGCACTCCCATAATCGACATCAAACCATACATTCCCTACACCGACTCCCACCCCGAAGCGAACGGCGGTTTCACCCAATCTAACGAATTTAAGCAACTTGAAGTGAAATTCGCCGACGATGTGAAACACCATCTTCCCGATGGCAAAATCAAGGCATTAGTGGAGATTTTGTCGAATGATCCTCGGCCTCAATATCAAGACGACCCCGAACGCATTTACGGATTGTCGTTCGCCGGATGTCAAGTAAAGTTTTTTGTTAGAGAAAACATTCTGACAGTCAGCAACATTACCACGCAAAGTTAAAGCATCTATATATGAATATCCAATTGGAACTTATATTACGAATATTCGTTGCCGCAGTGCTTGGCGGCTTGATAGGATTGGAGCGCGAATACCGCGAGAAAGCAGCCGGATTCCGAACTCACTTCCTTGTGGCCTTGGGGTCGGCATTGTTTATGATAGTGTCGGCCTATGGCTTCAGCGATGTCATTACAGGCACACAGGATCAATCGATACGCCTTGATGTCGCGCGTATTGCCGCACAAGTAGTAACGGGCATCGGTTTTATCGGCGCTGGCACAATTATATTCCAGAAAAACGCAGTCAGGGGATTGACAACGGCCGCCGGAGTATGGGTGACGGCCGCAATCGGACTCGCTTGCGGAGGCGGACTCTACGTTATCGCCTCCGTATCTACTTTTTTTGTATTGCTCGGCTTAGAGGCATTTAATTTTTTCCTAAGAAAATTCGATCGTCATCACGATGAATATAACCGTAAAAACAGAAACAATGGTGAGAAAAGTAATAGTTGATTCTATACTCGCAGGCGTTTGCATCAGCCTTGGAGGAATTGTGAATTTAAAAGTCGGCGGTGTCGCTGGCGCGGTCCTCTTCTCGTTCGGACTTATTACCGTCATCTCTTACAGGCTGAAACTCTATACAGGTATCAGCGGCTTTGTACGCACCAAGCACGATTTTGCGGAAATTCCCATTGTGATTTTGGGCAATGTTGTCGGTTGCTTGCTGACTGGTATATGTGTGAAATATTGCCTGCCCGACATAGTCGAGACCGCCCAAGGCATTGTTGATGCCCGATTGTCAAAATCCTTTTGGCAAGTGATACTGCTGGCGGCCGCCTGTGGATTCATCATGACCACTGTTGTGAAGTTTGCCCGCGAAGGAAAATGGTTGCCGTTGCTCTTTGGGATTCCTTTGTTTATACTTTGCGGGTTTATCCACAGTATTGCCGACGCTTTTTATCTTTCTGCAGCGCTCTCCTTCGACACCCTCTCCTGGAGCGTCGCACTTCTTTATTTTGCCGAACTGATAGGCAATTTCATCGGATGCAATCTCTATCGAGGTATGCAATTCTTTGCCAGATAAGACGGATTCAACGATTCCATACAACTAAAAAAGCCCCAAATTTGGGGCTTTATAGTTGTAATTGATGTCCGCTTACCAAATAACGACTCTTTCGGCTTCGGGACGGAACATCGGGTCGCCGTCCTTAATACCGAAAGCATCGAAGAAGGGCTTGATATTGCGCAACGAGGCGTTGACACGCCAACGACCGAGCGAGTGCGGGTCGGTCTGAGTGCGGCGAAGAATTTCGGCATCACGGATGTTTGCGGCCCAAACATTGGCATAGGCTAAGTAGAAGCGTTGGTCGCCAGTAAGGCCGTCGATAACAGGGGCATCTTTACCGGCCAGAGAGTTGTGATATGCCGTGTAGGCGACACGAAGACCGCCCTGGTCGGCAATGTTTTCGCCCAAAGTGAGGCGGCCGTTTGCGTGGGTGTCGCCGAGAACTACAATTTCATCGAATTGAGCCACAAGTTTGTCAGCCAATGCGTTGAACTTAGTGGCGTCTTCTTCGGTCCACCAATTTTCCATATTACCGTTTTTATCGAATTGACGCCCTTGGTCGTCAAAACCGTGAGTCATTTCATGACCGATAACAACTCCAATCGCACCGTAATTTTCAGCCATGTCGGCATCGGGGTCGAAGAACGGCGGCTGCAATATGCCTGCTGGGAAACAAATCTCGTTAGTCGTAGGATTGTAATATGCATTTACAGTCTGTGGACTCATATACCAACGATCGCGGTCGACCGGTTTGCCAAAATCAGCCAAATTAAGGTCGTTGAGAAACTTGTTAGCTGCTTGAATATTCTCCCAATAAGAGAGCTTTGGGTCGATTGTCAATGCCGAATAATCGCGCCACTTGTCGGGGAAACCGATTTTCACGGTAAAAGCGGCAAGTTTTTCGAGGGCTTTTGCTTTCGTGGCATCACTCATCCACGTTACCGCCGCAAGGTGTTGTCCGAGCGACTCTTTCAAGTTGTTAACCAACCCGAGCATAATGTCCTTTGAGCGTTGGGGAAAATACTTCTCGACATAGAGTTGTCCCACAAGTTCGCCAAGATAGCCATTTGGCACGGCGAGAGCACGTTTCCATCGCGGCTGCTTTTGCTGAGCGCCCGACACCACTTTGTTTAGTTCGAACATCGTGTCGGTAAACTCGTCCGACAGGTAACTGCCGGCAGCTGCAACGTAGCACGCAGTGAGGTAGTCGCGAATCTGCTGAATTGAAGCGTTCGCAAAGATATCGTTCACCACAGCCATAACCTTAGGCTGACCCACACATAGCGAAGTCACATTTTTAAGACCCAATTCGTCGAAAAACGCGTTAAGATCGACTGCCGGATAATCTTTTGCAAGTTGACTCACGGTGAAGATATTATACGAAGCCGCAGGGTCGCGGAGCTCAACGCGAGTCATCGACGCTTCGGCAATACGCGATTCTATCTCCAATGTGTTTTTGACTATACGCGCCGCTTCAACATTATTGAAGCCTGCGAGCATGGCCACTTTGCGAATTGCTTCTTTGTAAGCTTCACGAATTGCAAATGTGTGGTCATCGTCGTTGATGTAATAGTCGCGGTCGCCAAGGCCCAAACCGCCTTGTTCCCAATAGACGATATTCGTGTTGCTGTCCTTCAAATCCGCCGAAACGCCAAGGCCAAAGAAAGGCGAACTAATGCAAGAGTGCAGCCATGCCACCGTGGCTGTAAGATCCTTGCGTTTCATTTTTTGGATTCTTTCGATATCGGCTTTTATGGGCGCTGCGCCTTCTTTATTAAGGCGGACAGAGTCAAGTCCCAAAGCATACAGGTCGCCAACTTTTTGGGCCGCCGAACCGAAAGCCGCAGATTTGGGATTGAGATTTTCAACAAGTTCGCGCACTTGTTTGCGGCTGTTTTCGGCAAGGTCGTCGAAAGTGCCATAGCGCGAGTACTCGGGTTTCAGAGGATTAGCTTTCATCCACCCGCCGCAGGCATATTGGTAGAAGTCATGCCCGGGGGTGACTGAAGTGTCGAAATTTTTGCGGTCAATAGCCGTCGAGGCCATGGCCGTAGTTAACGCTAATGTTAACATTATCACTTTAGTTAGTTTCATTTGGTTGTATTTTAAAGTTTGTCAGTTCATTATTCAGTTATCGGAGGAAAAACGATTTTGAAGTTCGCTGAGGTTCATCGACGCTATTTCCCAAATCGACATAGCGTTTTCTAGGCGCTTAGTTGTCGCGGCGTGCGATTCGAAAATGGCGTTTTCTGTTTCTCCTTCGGAGATTTTTCTTTCAATTTCTGCGATTTCGGCCTCTATGGCTGCGATTTCGGCCTCCGCATCATCGACTTTCCGTTGCGCCTGCTTCAAAAGTTTCGAGCGTTCGCGTTCCTCTTTATAATTAAGACGTTGTAACTCTTTCTTTTGTTGCACTGGTTCGTCATTTTTTTTCGACGGCGCAGCGTTTTTTGTCATAGCGGCCGCCGACGGTTGTTGTTCCTCAGGCGATGCCGACTTTTTCAGACGAGCGAGAAACTCCCCTATTCCGCCGAGCTCTTCTCTCACCTTTCCCCCACCGAATTCGAAGACTCTATCCACAAGGCCCGACAGAAAGTCGCGGTCGTGGCTGACGATTATCGCCGTGCCGTTGAATTGCGCAAGGGCACGTTTGAGAATTGCCTTCGTGTCGATGTCGAGATGGTTGGTTGGCTCGTCGAGTATGAGCAGATTAACAGGCTCGAGAAGCAGACGAATCATCGCCAAACGCGACTTTTCGCCGCCTGAGAGCACTTTCACCTTCTTGTCGATGTCGTCACCATTGAACATGAAAGCGCCGAGCAAGTCGCGTATTTTCGTGCGTATGTCGCCAACAGCCACTCGGTCGATGGTATCGAATACTGTCAGTTCGCCGTCGAGCAGTTGCGCCTG
>CADBML010000025.1 GCA_902795825.1 uncultured Bacteroidales bacterium | reverse complement strand
GTGGCTCGGGGAGATGCCGAAGCGGGTGTTGCCTGAAAGGCAGTCCGCGGTGGCCAAGCCATCGGCACTCGACCCAATTAGGAATTGCGAAGCAATCGACGAAGTTTTGAAGCGGATGTCGCCCGCAGGGCTGTTCGCGATGCCGAAGGCATCAAAACCTTCGTCAATGAGGAATTAGGAATTGCGTTAATGCACAATGCATAATTCATAATGCACAGTGAAAAAATATGAGTTATAAATTAGGAATTGTTTTCTATTATTCAATTGTTCGATTATTCGAGTATTCGATTGCTCGATTACTAGACTACTCGATAATTCTCTATGCTTTTTCAACGATCAACGCTCCTCTTTATCTTGTCACTTCACGTCGAAGCGGTAGATTTCGTTGCTGCGGGTGCCGACCACTGCCGAATTGCCGCGCACTGCCGGTGACGGAATTGCTTAGAATTGAACTGATTTCAAATCCTCCGCGTATTTGTGGATTTGCGCCAAAATTTCCTGCTTGCGTTCCTCTGATGGTTTTTTAAATCCATTGACGTAGTCATGAAGCAATGTGGGATTTATGCCCATTCTTTTAGCGAAAGCGGATATTTTAAGTTCTCTGTGTGTATAGAAAAAAACTTGAAGGGGCGAAGGCTCGGGATAATCAAAACTTTCGAAACTTATGTCTTCTCCGATATTTGGCCAATGGATACCTTCAGCGCTAATTTCATAATCCTTCTGTTCTTCCTCGCTCGCATTCATTAGTCTATAGTATGGAAGTAATGACTGTGAGCGGGTCACACCGTCATCGTCAGTATAATAAATGCGGTTGCTGTCTATTTCAATTCTGTCAGTCTTCATCGAAATATTTATGCCAATGTTGGATAATAATTTGTGTGTTGTCTTGTATTACCTTGTCTATTTTCTTCAAGTCGCCCATTTTAATGCCGTCGCTTGATTGCAAAACGAACTTTCCTTCGCAAAGATTGAACTTCGCATTTCCGTTTTTTCCCCTGACATGAACGTGAATAGGGTCGTGCTCGTTGCTGAAGAAATAAAAGATAAAACCGTAAAAAAGAAAAATCTCAGGCATAACGTCTAAATATTTTTTGCAAATATAAGAGTAATTTATTACACCAACAAAAAAGTGGCAACAATAATTCTATCAGGATTAAAAGTCAATCCTGGATTTTTAGGCTGAATTGTTTTCGATTGGTCGATTGGTTGATTATTTGATTGGTCGAATGTTCGAATAATCGAATGCTCGACTACTCGATAATTCTATGCTCTTTAAACCTTAACCCTGCCTCTTTGTTTCGTCACTTCACGTCGAAGCGGTAGATTTCGTTGCCGCGGGTGCCGACCACTGCCGAATTGCCGCGCACTGCCGGTGATGACTCGAAGTTGTGGCCCATGCGCTCCTTGAAAAGGATCTCGCCCGTTTTTCCGCGGATGAGGTACACATTGCCTGCGCAGTCGCCCTGGAAGATGAACAGTTCGTTGTTCTCGTTATAGAATCCCACGGGCGACGACCAGCAGTAGTAGGGCAGAGGAGTGCGGTAGCGTATCTCGCCCGTGGCGGTGTCGAAAGCGAAAAACTCGCCTTTCGGAATCGATGTCGTGAAGCACAGCGGCACGAAAATCAGTCCCTCACAGTCGCCACGACCGAGCAGAGGCGAGGCGTATTGTCCGCCGTCGAAATGCTGGTCGGGGGTGTCCCACCGGCTGGCGGGAATCTTTTGTTCCCAAATGAGGCTGCCGTCGAGGCCGTTGAGTTTGACGAAATAGCAAGCTCCGCTTGTTCCCTGTTTATCGACTTCGCAACCGGTGTAAATCACGGGGCGGTCGTTTTCCTCAGCCACCACAATCGAGCCGTCGGTGTCGTCGTGGTTGTTGTAATGCCAAACGGGGCGCATCGTGTCGAGGTTGACGCAGAGGATATTGCCGAGGTTGTCGCCGAAATAGCCGTAGTTGCGGTAAATTGCCACACTTGATTCTATTCCTCCAGCTCGGCTGCCTTTTGCCTTGAAGCGCAAGGCTGTGTGGAGGGCAATTTTGCCGTCATGGCGTGAGAACTTTGAGAATGTGCCGTTTTCGCCTGGCCAGAAAAGGAATCCGCCTGCCACGACAGGCGACGAGTCGAAAGCGCCCCAACTGCGCCATGAGCGCGGGTCGGAGTGGAAAAATTTCTGTTTTTGTGTCACCAAGTCAATCGCCATGCATCCGAAAGGAGCGCCGCAAGGAATACCCTGCCCGACATAAAGCGTCGGATGGGCGAAGTCGGGGTCGAGCGACACTGAGCCTTTGACGGTGTTAATCAGGTCAAAATGATGGCGTGATGCCTTCCCTGTTTCGAAATTGATGAAATACACATGGCCGGCAAGCGAACCTTGGATTACTTCATCGGCGGCGAAATCGTCGGTCAGCGAAGCGCCTTCGCGACGGAAACGCTCCACGACGCTGTCGGGCCAATGGACAAGCACCGGCTGGCCGTTCCAACCCGATCCGCTGCCCCACTTGTTGCGTTCCGACGACGGGTTGAATGTTCGGAAAGTCCACACTTTCTCGATACGCGAGGGTGTGCCCTTTACCGTCCCGTGCATATCGGCGTCACGGCGTTGAGTGCCACGGAAAACGGGGATGCCGTCCACGCCAGAGTAATCGTTGAGGTTGATATCAATTTCTGCCGGCGTTACTGTGTCGGCGTTTACTACTTCAAACACGAGATGTTCCACCGAAGCGAAAGCCGTGTCGGGCAGGCGGGTGATTTCGACAGCCGCGGCGACTACGGAGTCGGTGCCGGTGTTTTCGCTATTGTTATTTTTCGTTTCGCATTGCCAAGTGCTTGCCAAGATGACTGCGGCGGCGGCAATGACAGATGTTCGCTTCATATCGTTAAATGTTTTTTTCAGCCGCAAAGTTACGATTTTTCCGCCACCTCCACAAAAACCAGCGAAACAACCCCACATTTCGCCAAAAGTAAATCCGAACTTTCAGCGAAATCGCATATTTTTATCCACATTTCGCCAAAAGTAAGTCGAAACTTTTGGCGGAATCTCGTTTTTTTATAGACTCACACCATCACCGTAAGCATTTCTTAAGCAGGCAATGTTATAATGTTTTATTCTTGTTTGTCCATTTTATGGCTTTTATTAAATATCTTCCTAAAATTAGTAACGATAAGCAAATAATGGCACTATATAACGCGTGTTTTTTCAAGTCTTTTTCAAAGCCCGAATGTCTATAGTCATTTATTATTTCGCAAAATTCGGCGGTGTTTTTAGTCGCTTCTTTTTTAGCCTCTTCTTTCAGATGTTCAGGCGTTTGATACGGTTCAGAAGTAAGGGGTTTGCCATCTAAACCATACATTATTTGTTTTTCTCCTTTGACTATAATATACAGATGCTTTTTTTCATTATTTGCAATTTTTTTATTTAGATCTTTCTCAATTTTATCTGCTAATTTAAGGGATTGCTCAGTCGTTCTAGGCGCCACTCTTGCCGCTTTTTCTCTGTATAACGCTTCAGCACCGTATAATTCTTCGTATAACTTGTCGTAATAGATATGCTCCCAAGCCGTTATGGGTGTGTTGTACAAAATATCAGGGTCGTAACAACTTTCGCCCCAATAAGATTCCTCATGATTTAAACTGCGGTCAAAGCGTTTTATGTCATCCAAATGAAACAGATAAAACGCAAATAAATACAATGCAACTAAACCAGCGGCATATACGATTAATCTGAAGTTCATAACTATTTCATTTGCCACAAAACTCTTATTTGTTTGTTCGGGGCTGTCATATGTAAACTTTTTCTCATTGCTAGTAGATAATTCGTTTTCTTTACTATTATCTGCTTGCACAACTTCTGGCGCATAATTTAGTTTTATCCCACAATGTTCGCAAAAGTTGGAGCCGTCATCAATTACTTTACCGCAATTCTTACAATACATGGCATGTTTCTTTATAATTTCTTTGCAAAGTTACAAAAATGATTTGGTCTTAATTAATGAGATTGCCGAATATTGTTCACAAGGTGCATAATTATTGCAAAAGAATAGCCGCTGTGCCGTCAACGACGCACAGCGGCTATGCGGTTTGGCAAAGGATTGCTTTGTCAGCCTTTTTTCTTGATGCGCTTGGCAAGGAAGATTGCTCCGGTGGGACACACAAGGCTGCAGAGGTGGCAGCCCACGCATTTGTTGCCGAGAATTTGCGGCTGACGATCGTCGCCGAAGGCGATAGCCTGATGTCCGCCGTCCATGCATGAGGTGTGGCAACGTCCGCACCCGATGCAAAGTTCGCGGTCGATGCGGGGATAGACGATTGAGTCGCGGTCGAGGTCGGCGGGCAATGCGAAATTCATAAGTTCCTCTCCAACGATGTCGGCAAGATTGTCGATTCCGTGTTGTGCCATGTAGTTTTGCAAACCAGCGGTGAGGTCGTCGATGATGCGGTAGCCGTACTGCATCACGGCGGTGCAAACCTGTACGTTGCGGCAGCCGAGTTGAATAAATTCAAGAGCGTCACGCCACGTTTCGATTCCGCCGATTCCGCTGAACTGCAGGGTTTTGGTTATGGGATTTCTCGCCATTTCAAAGATGTGGCGCAGAGCAATGGGTTTGACTGCACGACCTGAAAGTCCGGAAATGGTTTTCTTTCCGTTCACCTCGCCGTGCGACGACATCGTGATACTTTTTATTGTGTTGATGGCGCTGATTGCGTCGGCTCCAGCGAAGAATGCGCCCATTGCAGGTTGGTTCATCGATGTGATGTTGGGGGTCATCTTCGGAATGACGGGAATTGAAACAGCACGTTTTGCGAACACGGTATAGAAAGTGACGAGTTCGGAGTCCTGACCTATGTCGCTGCCGAGTCCGGTAAGGCGCATCTGCGGACAGGAGAAGTTGAGTTCGATGGCATCAACGCCAGCCTTTTCCGCCATTTTCGCAAGCGTAATCCAATCCTCCTCTTTCGAGCCCATAATCGAGGCGACGACAATTTTCGACGGATAGTTGCGTTTCAGTCGGCTGAGGATTTCAAAGTCAACCTCTGCGGGGTTTTCGCTGAGTTGTTCCATATTGCGGAACGCTGAGAAATCGCCGTGGTCGCCTTCGCGGTGGATGGCGTCGAAACGTGGCGAAACCTTGCGGATGTCGTCAAGGCAGATTGTTTTGTAGAAAACGCCAGCCCAACCCGCTTCGAAGGCGCGTGCCACCATTTCATAGTTGGTGCATACTGCCGACGAAGCAAGGAAGAAGGGATTTTCGCAATGGATTCCGCAGAAGTCGATTTCAAGCGAAGGCTTTTCGGCTTTCGTCGTCGCGGCTTCGGGGATAGATGCGAAAAGTTCACCTATGCGGATAGGGCGGTCGTAATGTATGCAGGCGTTTTCGGCGGCGGCGAAGTCGGTCTAATCGCAGTTGGCAATCCATTGGCGGACAATGGCTTCGTTGCCGAATCGCACGGCACGGTTGGCGCGGGCGATGTCGCCTTTCTTGGCGGCTATTGTGCAGGGCGCATTGGTACACAACAGGCATCGTGCCGCTTCCTCTTTATAATTCATGTTTCGTGACATTGGATGGCGTGTTAAATGATTACAATTTTATTTCTCGCGCATAAAGATGTTGATTGGCGAACCCGTGAAATCCCAGTTTTCTCGGATTTTGTTTTCAAGATAGCGTTTGTAAGGTTCTTTCACCCATTGCGGCAGGTTGCAGAAGAAGATAAACGACGGCACTTGTGCGCCCTTGAGCATAGTC
>CADBML010000024.1 GCA_902795825.1 uncultured Bacteroidales bacterium | reverse complement strand
TCGAATGCTCGAGTGCGCTGATAGCCATCCGGCCAATTCGGGGGAGTTGGATTTTAACATAATTTAACTGCCGTGAAGGCGGTGTTTTTTGGTTTTTCCCTAAATTTGTGGGTTATTTGTTATCAAAAGCATTTATAATAAGAAAACCATTAAAAACTCAATCAACAAAAAATCAATCTAATCAAGTCAATATGAATCGAAAAGTTAAAAAAATCATGTTGCTGGCAGCCGCTCTTATTGCGACCTTGCCCGCAATGAACGCTCAGCTTCTGACAGTTGAGTCAATCAAGAAAGTGCCAGTTCCTTCAGGCACTCTCGTGGACAATGCCACAATAAGCCCCGACGGCTCTTTTGTGGTGTTTTCCGAATTAAGCCAAAAGGGGTTGAAAAAACTCGACCTCGCCAACAGTAAGACTTCCGTCATTTCGACGAAGGCCGACGGTTTCGGCGTGAAAATCAGCGGTAACGACGTGATTTATCGCGAAATGACCACCGACGCCAATCATCTACGTTGGGCCACCGTCAAGACGAAGAATCTAAAAACTCAGCGTGAGCAGACTCTCGTCGACAAGTCGCGCGACGTCCATGCTCTCAGCCTCCGCGGCGGCAAAGCCCTTGTGGTAGAAGGCAAGCAGTTGAAATCGAAGAGCCTCGCCGCTTCCTCGACAGCCACCGATGTGGCAGTGTCGATTATCGACGGTCAGTTGTGTGTGATTCAAAACGGCGCAACCCGCATAATTTCGCCGCAAGGCACACGCAACGCTTCCTATCTCTGGCCTGAGCTTTCGCCCGACGGCCGCCACATCTGCTACTACCACAGCGACACAGGCACCTACGTCTGCGACCTCAACGGCAAAAACGTCAAGCCGCTCGGACAGCTTCATGCCGCAAAATGGCTCGACAACTCGACGGTGGTGGCAATGCGTGACCGCGACAACGGCTACGTTATCACCTCCTCCGAGATCGTCGCCAAGAACATCTCCAATCTCCGTGAACAGGTGCTCACTCCGAAAGGCGTTGTTGCCACCTATCCCACGGCTTCGGCCAAACGGATTTCATTCGTCACCCCGAAAGGCGAACTTTATCTCATTAACCTCAAATAGTCCGCAGCCATGAAAAAGATAGCATTATTTATCGCATTGGCAATTCTTGCCGTAGGTATGGCTAACGCAAAAGCGGCCAGCCAACTGAAAGTGTATATCGATCCTGGTCACGGCTCATGGGGGTCGGAGGACCGTAATATGGCGCTCGTCAACAAAGGACTTAACGATTCGACGGGCTTCTACGAATCGAACACCAATATGCGCAAAGGTCTTGCGCTCTACCACAAACTCCGCTCCTACGGACTTACGGCCAACGGCAACGGCCGCGACTTGAGTCAGCATGTGGTCATGTCGCACGTGCGTTGCAACCCCGTTTTCCCCGCAGCATCTTTCGACGGAACGTATTCCCGTAATTTGTCGGTAATTGCCGCGGAAGCAGAACAGTTTGGCGGTGACATGTTTATCTCTGTCCACTCAAACGGTTTCACCGAAGGCAGCACCACAAATTACCCGCTATTCCTGTATCGAGGTACCGATTCAGATGTGAGAGCAGCCGGGTCGGACGCCATGGCGCGGGCCTGTTGGCCTTATGCTTTCGGCAATACCCACCAAGTGTGGACTTACTATTCTCTCACAAATATGAACATTCGCGGCGACGTTTCCCTTATGGGTAGCGATGGCGGTGTGACGAATAGTTATAGCGGCATAACATACTGGGGATATTACGGAGTGCTGAAGCATGGCACGCCCGGTTTCTTGGTCGAAGGATATTTCCACACCTATCAACCCGCCCGCCATCGCGCGATGAACTGGGATGTGGATTATATCGAGGGATATTGCTATGCCCGCGGCATTGCCGACTATTTCGGTGTGGCTAAGGAATCGACAGGCGACATTTACGGTATTGTCCGTTCCGCCGACGAGGCATCATCAACTCTCGGCAGCCTCTACACCGCCAACTCCAGCTCCGACGACGTTTACTTGCCCCTCAACGGAGCAACCGTTACGCTGAAAAATTCGTCGGGCACGACAGTCAAAACCTATACCACCGACGGATTCTACAATGGCGCATTCGTCTTCAAAGATATTGCCCCCGGCACCTACACCGTAACGGCATCCAAGTCGGGCTACGACTCAAATACATTCTCGGTCACAGTCACCGCCAGCCAGACGACATATACCAAAACCCTCCTTGACGCTTCGGGCCAAACTGTCAACCCATACGACGAAGGCACAGGATATTATAGCTACTACGACAGCAAGATGGATGGCGGCTGGCCGCTCAACTATCGTCTGAATTACGACGACCAACCCACTGTTTCATCGCTCGACAACCGCAACTCATTCGCTTACGACGTTGTCACAAGCCTTTCCACATTCGGCTGTAAAGTCCGTTATCGTCTCGCCGGCGTAGCCACCGCCGTTACCGTCAAAATTTTCGATTCAAACGGCATACAAGTGGCGGCAGTCCCCGGCACACTCAATCCTCTCAACGAAGTGACGGTGTCGCTTATGGATCAACCCAACGGCACCTACAAAGCATCGGTTGAAGTGACAAGCGCTAACCATGGGTGGGCTAAATGTGGCACAACTTACCGTTTCTTCTCTCCGTGGGGTGTCACTTGCAACAACTGCACGGAAAGCCCGACATTCGGACGTGTGCTTTGCCTCGAATCAAACGTTGTTACCACAACCCGCACAACGGATAATCCATATCATTCCGGAGTGGGCGTGGCCGGTTCGACATCGGGTTCAGGCAACGGAATGGGTATTTACGCCTTCACCCCGCAAGGCCAGCCAATGTTCCACGATGCTGCGGCGGCAGACCCGAACAATGCGCCAAACATCAACTCCAACAATCAACGCAACTACTACTGTTTCCGCGCCGGAATGTCGCCTGTCACCAATGCCAACTCGGCACGAAGACTTGACTTCAAACGCATCAAATTCTCCGCCGACGGCCGCTTGTTCCTCTCCCGCACTAATATGGACGCAACAGTCGCAACGCTATATGAGTTGAACCCCAACAACCTTGAGGAAACAGCCAATCCTGTGTTTACGGGCGCAATCGACACCTATGGTTCGGTCGGGGGTAATACTGCCAGCAATTCGAATGGACCCTCCGACAGCCGTTTCGTAGCTAACCAATTCTGCGGCTTCGACGTTTTCGGCAAAGGTGCCAACTTGAAAATCGCCGCAGTGGCAATGAATATGACATCAGGCAAGTCACTCTTAACTCCTGACGGCGTCGGCGTTCACTACAACGCATATAACTGGGCTAATGTCTCTATCTACAACCTCGGCACTGCCAGAACGTGGACCGCACATCCGTCACAAATCTTGGCGTGCGCATCGACTTGGTGTGACGAAAGTGCCAATATAGCAATCGGTCCTAATGGTGTCGCGCTCGCACAGCGTCCACGCGACAATAATGGAAACTTATTGACCACCGGCACAAGTGACAAACCCAACTATGCCTTCTACGACACCAACATGGCCCGCAAAGCCGATGATTACACGATTGAGCGTCGCGGTGGCGGCATCGCTTGGAACAAGGACCACACCCGCCTCGCAATAAGTTCAAGTGTCGGCGACGGTACCGGCAAACTTTCGATTTACGCCGTCAGCGCCAAGGGTATTCTCACCGAGCAAACATCCTTTAATACCGGCTGCAATTACATTTGCGCCATCGCTTGGGACTATGCCGACAATATTTATGTCTCTTCCAACACTTCAGAATGCCTTAATTGCTATTCTACGCCTTCTGTCAACGGATCGTCTCGCACAGTCGCAACTCCCGCCGCAGCATGCTACGACATCAACTGGGAAGCCACTGTCCCCGATGTCTATATTCTCGGCACGGTCAACGGCAACGCTTGGGCTCCAAACGTAGGCGTTCAGATGACCTACGACGCCACTTCCAGCAGCTATACCGCTACTGTCACAGCCGGCGCCGGTGGTGCTTCATTCAATATGGCAACCGCTCTCGGCTCTGACAGCAATTGGAACAACTTCAACGGCCACAACTATCGTTGGGGTGTGCAAGGCGGCGGCGACCACAATGTCACCGATGCTGAATATGGCACTGACTTAGGTGCACAGATGTGGGACAACAATCCTGGCGCATGGGTAGTTCCCGAAGGCGAATACAACATCACTTGGAAATTCACCGGCGAATACACCGCCACCATCAACATTGAAAAGATTGAAACTGTCCCGGATGTTTATATCCTCGGTCAAGTCAACGGTAATGCTTGGGCTTCGAACGTGGGCGTAGAAATGACCTACAACGAAACTACGGGCTTACATTCCGCCGACGTATTTGTCTGCAAGACCAGCGATAGTGACAATTACGGCTACTTCTCGTTTACAACCGCCCTCGGTGAATCATGGGACGCTATCTCCGCATCCCGCTTCGGTGCTGTTTCTGAAGGCAACTTCCTTGTTGACGGCCACCTCGGAGAAGAAATCTCCTTGACGGCAACCAATGGCCAATCATTCAAGTGCCTCGCAGGGTACTACACAATCACGGTTGACTATAAAAACAAGAAGGCCGTCATCAGCGCCAAGTCGTTCGCTCCTTCGTTCAATCCTGCCCCCGGCGAGTACTACAAGGTTGTCAACATCGCTATTGCTTCGGAAGAAGTTCCTGATGCCGACATCTACGTGACTTTCCACGGTGAGACCCCGACAACCGAATCGTTCCACCTCACAAAGGAATTGACGCTTACCGATAGTTACACTGTCAAGGCTATCGCCGTCAAATATGGTGTTGTTTCTGAAGTTGCTACTGGTGAATATACCATAGCAACCGAACCCGACCCGTCGCAATTCGAATTCACAAAGGTGATGGAAACGTCACAAAACATGGTGGCTAAGAATGACGGTCGCTTCTCGACAGGTTATGGCGACTATATCTACATTAACGATAAGACCAATGGCAAGGTTGTCCGCTACGACTTGAATGGTAATCGTTCTGATTATGCTTCTGTTGAGGGGCTCGGCACAGGCATCACTTCTGATGATGCAGGCAATATTATAGTCAACAAGAGTTTCCCTAAAGCGGATTCATCCTCTACTTGGGTAATCATCGAGCCTAACGGAACACAACACAATCTATCTCTCACATTCCCCACTGGCGTTACAGCCGCCCGTAATGATGCTGCAGGCCGCATCGTCGGCAACGTGATGTCGTCGGAAGGCGGATATTTCTGCTTGATGCCATCGGGCAACACTTCCGCGGCAGTGTTCCACATTGCTAATGGTGCTCAAGTCTCCGCATCGGTAGTCGCTCCTGCATCCACACTCTCTGCTGACGGCACGACAATTGCTCAACCCACAATGTCGGACATCTCATTGTTTGCTGCTGATCCGACTGCATATTGGGCTATACGCTTGCGCACCATTAAAGCCATTACCCGTGCAGAACGCACCTCAGGCGACGGCTTCGACATCTTCCAACTTGGCGGCAACACTTACACTGTTGAGCCTTACGGAAATAACACGTATTATGATGGATACGCAATCTTCAAAGATGGCGAATCAGAACCTGTTGCGGTGAAAGAAGAATCAATCACCACCGCCGACGGACAACGATTCCAGTCGTTGATAGCTCGCGTCAGCGAAGACGGATCGCATGTGACCATCTATCAGAGTGTTTCTGGCGCACTTGTCAGCATCTACACTTACGGAATGCCGCCGACGGGCGTTGAAAAGGTTGGCAACGACAGCCAAGCTGAGGAAACTTCGGTCGCCTTCTACACTCTCCAAGGCCAGCGCATCGTCAACCCGCAGGCAGGACAAATCGCCATCCGCGTGGCTAAGATGAGCGACGGCACGCTCCGCACGAAGAAAGTCCTTGTCAAGTAATATAATCCCGCTTGACAACACCTAACGTCGTCGGCTTTCGCGCCGGCGGCAAGCAAAAAAGAGGCCTCCCAATTCGGGCGGCCTCCTTTTCTCTTTAGTGGCGATTATATAAGTGCAAAATCCATAGTCAATTAAAACAAAAGCATACAAGGATAATCCTCAATGCATATTGCTTTAACACATAATGCTTTAACGCATAGAGGGGATTACTTGCATAAACCCGTGTTGCCGAATAAACAAAAACAATGAAAAATGCCGCGACGCCAGACCATGTATATTCCCTGTTCCCTTGTCCAAATAATAACTGTTAGTTTTATTGTAGTGTTCGCACATTTTGTCGACTATCTCCTCTTCCCTTGTGCTTTTAAAGAAGGGAATTAGGATGATAGGTTCAGGATTACGCAAAAGACGACCTAATTTTTGGACTATCATTCTCTCCACGTGCCCGCACTCGCTTTATCCGCTATGAGGGGAAAGAGGAAAAGGTTGGCAGGGAGATGAACGTTGTCAAAGATGTGACATTTGAGGGTGCGATCCTTCAACAAGTTCGAAGTACAATCGACTATCAGGCGACAAAAAAACGGGAGCGGAAAGTTCCGCTCCCGTTGTGGGCGAAGATGGATTCGAACCACCGAAGGCGTGCGCCAGCAGATTTACAGTCTGCCCCATTTGGCCACTCTGGAATTCGCCCTTTCGGAAAACCGACTGCAAAGTTAGTTACAAATCTTGAACTTTGCAAACAAAATGTCGCATTTTTATGGCGGCTTCGGCGGCTTCGCGCCCTTTGTCGCCGGCAGGACCGCCTGTGCGGTCGAGAGCATCCTGAAGACAATCGACGGTTAGCACGCCGAAAATCACAGGCGTGTCGCAGTCGGCGTTGAGGGCTGTGATGCCCTGCGTGACGCTTTGGCATACGTAGTCGAAATGAGGAGTGCCGCCGCGGATTACGCAGCCGAACACAATCACCACGTCGAACAGACTAGTTTCGATAAGCTGCGAGGCGGCGAATGTCAATTCAACGGCGCCGGGCACGCGGAACACGTCAACGTCGTCGGTCGGGAAGCCTTCGCGCTTAAACACATCGAGGGCCGAAGCCACGAGGCGGTCGGTGACTTGCGAGTTCCATTCGGTGGCGACGATGGCCACGCGTGTGCCGGTTACTTTTGGCAGTGCCCCGCTGGGGGCGTTGGATGATGATGACATTGTTATAAAGTTTAGAGTTTAGGGTTTAGAGTTGGAAGTTTAGAGTTGAAAGGGAATGGATTCTTTAATGACTTCAAAAAACTACTTTTTCATACGCATATAATGCGTTCATGGTTAAATGATATCGATTGCTCGACTGCTCGATGATTCGACATATCGAAAAAACTGTTCACTCCATTCAATAAGATTCTTCTGGTGAAGGGAATGCCGCCGACTTGACATCGGCGGTGTAGGCCGCGATGGCTCGGGTGATGTCATCGCCCACTGAGGCATAGACGCGGAGGAATTTGGGCTTGAAGCCGGGGTTCATTCCGAGCATATCCTGAAGCACAAGCACCTGTCCGTCGGTGTCGGGCCCGGCTCCGATTCCGATTACGGTGATTCCCAATTCGGCTGTGACGCGCTTGGCGAGGGCTGCTGGTATTTTCTCGAGCACGAGAGCGAAGCATCCGAGGTCCTCCATCAGGTGGGCATCGGAGAGTAGCCGTTCGGCTTCGGCTTCCTCTTTTGCGCGGACAGCATACGAACCGAATTTGTTGATTGACTGAGGTGTGAGGCCGAGATGAGCCACGATGGGGATGCCCGCCGAGAGGATGAGCTTGACCGACTCGGCGATTTCCGCACCGCCTTCGAGCTTGACGGCATCGGCTCCCGTTTCTTTCATTATGCGTATTGCGGAGGCGAGAGCCACTTGCGGGTTGCCCTGATAGGAGCCGAAAGGCATATCGATTACCACGAGGGCGCGTTTCACTCCGTTTGTCACGCAGCGACCGTGGTAAATCATTTGGTCAACGGTCATGGGCAGGGTGGTGGCGTTGCCCACCATGACGTTCGAGGCGCTGTCGCCCACGAGAATCATGTCCACGCCGCCGGCATCTACAAGAGTGGCCATTGTGTAGTCGTAGGCGGTTATCATAGCCACCTTTTCTCCTTCGGCTTTCATTTTGCGGATGGTGGCTGTTGTCACCTTCTTTACGTTATCAGTAGTGTTTGTCGACATTTTTATGTTGTTTTGTGTTGGGTTGTGAAAAGATGCGCAAATTTAGCACGGCTTATTTTTATAACCAAAAAATAATGACTATTTTTGCGGCATAATGAAGCGAAAACTCATCCGGCGGGCGTCATCCATCGTCATGGCGACTATTGTTGCGGTAGCGGCGATGGCCGCTCCTCCGCGCCCCAACGCCATCGCCCAATTCGACAACTACGTCTTTTTCAACGATGTCAACGCCCTGCATTTGAAAGCAGCCGCAGAGGTGGGCATCAAGGGGGTTGATCTACGGGCGAATGTGGCCGACGCAGTGTATGGTCTGGTGACCATTGCCAACAGCGACAACTACAAGCTCGCGAACCTCACGCATTCCGTTCCCTATCTCACCCCAGCCGCGGCCGACCTTCTCAACACCATCGCCGTCAATTTCACCGACTCGTTGCCCCAAAAAGGGTTGCCGCGTTATAGGGTGATTGTTACTTCAGTGCTCCGTACGGGAGAGGATGTCCGTCGGTTGGTGAAAGTCAATCGCAACGCTTCGCACAACTCCGCCCATTGTCATGCCACCACCTTCGACATAGCCTACAAGACCTTCGACAAGCTCGATACCGATAAGCCCGATGTGCCTGCCCGGACGCTTGAAATGGTGCTTGCCGAGGTGCTCCGCGACTTGCGCAGTCAAGGATTGTGTTATGTGAAATACGAGCGCGGCCAATGCTGTTTCCACATCACTTGCCGCTACAGCTTTAACGACATTTTCTGAACCGACTGTCGCTATTCCATCAGTTTTCATGGCATCCCCGCTCACGATTTTTCCCGACTCGACCGCTGTGGCTCCACTTGCCTATTGCGGAAGCGTGGACTATTATGCGCGCATGGCAGCGTTCGGAAGAATGGCGATCGACTTGTCGCAGCCCTTCAACCGGCACGACCACACTTCACGTCGATGCGAAATCGTCGGGCCGTCGGGCCGACAACGCTTGTCGGTGCCGACGCGCAAACCCTCGCCAGGCAGCCGTGCCACCATTGGCGACCTTGAGGTGGATTTCATCCTCGACTGGAGACGGAACCATTGGGGCGCTCTGTTCTCCGCCTACGGACGCTCGCCTTTCTTCGAATACTATGCCGACCGCTTTCATGACGTTTATGAGCGGCAATTCCCGCGGCTTGCCGACTACTGTCTTGCTCTCGACTCGCTTTTGCGTCAGATCCTCGGCATCGAAACCGACGTTGAAATCATCCACTCACGCCATGATTTGCTCGGTCACACCTCCATGCTTTCAACGGATGCAGTGGAGATAGCCGATGTGGAATACTATCAAGTGTGGGCCGCACGTCATGGTTTCCAGCCACGCCTGTCGGCGCTTGACCTTGTCTTCAACATGGGGCCGGAGTCGCCGCTTGTGCTTCGTGGAATGTTGCGCTGAGACTGGTTCGCTCAGCCCGAAGCCGCAGTAATCTGTTCTTTCCCCGATTATATGGGCGCGTTTGGATGGGGAATGCTTATTATTACTATCGTAATGACTGTCGGCTTGGCGGATTGACCTTTTTCCGATAAAAGGGCAAATCGCAGGCTCAAAAATTGCAGACATTCAAAAAAATAGTTATCTTTGCTATTCGATA
>CADBML010000023.1 GCA_902795825.1 uncultured Bacteroidales bacterium | reverse complement strand
TAATTCTTTGTTAACTTTGTAGGTTAAAACAAAACATACTGAAAGAAATGGATCTTTTCGAACAAGTCTCAGCCGACATAAAAAAGGCTATGCTCGCGCGCGACAAAGTGCGCCTTGAAGCCCTTCGTGGCATAAAAAAAGAATTTTTAGAGGCAAAAACGGCCAAAGGAGGCGACGGCACATTGCCTGACGATGCCGCCACCCGTATTCTCGTTAAAATGGTGAAACAACGTCGCGAGAGTGCCGACATCTATGCTGGGCAAAATCGCCAAGACCTTGCCGACAACGAGCTTGCCGAGGCAGCCGTCATAGAAGAATACCTTCCTAAGCAGCTCACCGAAGAGCAGCTCACCGAAGAGCTTGAGAAAATCATAGATCAACTGGGAGCCTCATCGCCTGCCGACATGGGTAAGGTGATGGGCACTGCTACAAAAGCCCTCGCCGGTCGCGCCGACGGCAAAGCAATTTCGGCAAAAGTGCGCCATCTCCTCTCGAAATAATTAGCATTATTCATAATCACCGAGATTTTTTCACAATCATTATTATTTCTCATTCCTAATTCCTAATTCCTAACGATGTTAACTTTACAGCAAATAAAAGAAAATCCCGCATATATAGTGGAGCGTCTTGCCGTGAAAGGATTCGACGGCAAAGAGGCCATAGAAAAAATACTCAATCTCGACACCGACCGCCGTTCGACCCAGCTGCGTAACGACAATCTCGCCGCCGACCTCAATCGCAAAGCCGCTTCCATCGGAGCCCTGATGAAGCAGGGCAAGCGCGACGAGGCCGAAGAAGCTAAATCAGAAGTGGCCACCATCAAGGAAGAGCAGAAAGCAATCGCCGCCAAACTCGCCCAAATCGAGGCCGACATCCGGGAAATACTTCTTTCCGTGCCAAATATTCCTTGTGAAATGGTGCCCGAAGGCAAAACAGCCGATGACAATGTGGTGGAGAAAACCGGCGGTGAAATGCCAAATCTTCCCGCCGACGCGCTTCCCCACTGGGACCTTGCCAAGAAATACAATCTCATCGATTTCGACCTCGGTGTGAAAATCACAGGCGCTGGATTCCCCGTGTATGTGGGTCGTGGCGCACGCCTGCAACGCGCTCTCATCGACTTTTTCCTCGACGAGGCCACAGCAGCCGGATATATCGAAATTGAGCCGCCCTACGTAGTCAACGAGGCTTCGGGCTATGGCACAGGTCAGCTCCCCGATAAAGAGGGCCAGATGTACTTCGTCAACGAGGACGGTCTGTATCTCATTCCCACAGCCGAAGTGCCTGTCACTAACATTTATCGCGATGTCATCCTCAATGCTGATCAGCTTCCCATCAAGAACACTGCTTATTCGGCTTGTTTCCGTCGCGAAGCCGGCAGTTACGGCAAGGACGTGCGCGGATTGAACCGACTCCACCAGTTCGACAAGGTGGAAATCGTGCGCATCGAGAAGCCCGAAAATTCCTATGCCGCTCTTGAGGAAATGAAGGACCATGTGGAAGGCCTGCTCCGCAAACT
The DNA here is from genome assembly GCA_902795825.1 of uncultured Bacteroidales bacterium. Taxonomy (GTDB): domain Bacteria; phylum Bacteroidota; class Bacteroidia; order Bacteroidales; family Muribaculaceae; genus RUG14106. Next base: position 2,253 of record CADBML010000023.1, on the reverse strand, counting down.
CGGACTGCCGTGGCACATTCTCCGTCTTTGCGGCGGCGATATGAGTTTCACGTCTGCCATCACCTTCGACTTCGAAGTCTATTCAGCAGCGCAAGGCCGTTGGCTCGAAGTGTCGTCGGTTTCCAACTTTGAAACCTACCAGGCCAACCGTCTGAAATGCCGTTACCGCGGCGAGGACAAAAAAACGCGCCTCTGCCACACCCTCAACGGTTCGGCTCTCGCTCTGCCGCGAATCATGGCCGCTATTCTCGAAAACAACCAGACTCCTGAAGGCATCGTAATTCCCGAATGTCTGCGCAAATACACTCATTTCGACATTATCGATTAATGTTGAAAGAGGAGAGTTTAAAGTTTAAAGGATATAGTTTAGAAATTATAATTATAGATTAAAAGGGGGCGGCAGCTTCCGTAAAAATCGTCGCCGCCCCAGTTTTCTAAAAATGTAATATCATGAAAAGACTTCTACCATTATTAGCCTTGCTTTTGGCTTTCGCCTCCTCGGCATCGATTCCCAAAGGCTACTACAATGCAATCAACGCGAAGAAAAACAGCGAATTAAAGACTGCTGTGCGCAACGTCATCTACGACCACACGACTGTTTCGTCGTATAACTCCTTGCCTAACTATTTTAAGAAAACCGACAAAAAAACCGTCGGTTCTACCGACTATTGGTGGGATATGTATTCATCCACCCAACGTAAAATTTCCGACGGTTTCTCCGGTCTCAACCGCGAGCACTCCTTCCCGAAAAGCTGGTGGGGCGGCGGCACCGACACACCCGCCTACATCGACCTCAACCATCTTTATCCCGGCGATGGTTCGGCCAACCAGTCGAAATCCAATTGGCCCCTTGGCATAGTGCAGTCGGCCACATTCGATAACGGAGTCAGCAAAATCGGCACTCCTGTCAGCGGTCAAGGCGGCGGCGCTTCTAAGGTGTATGAGCCTGCCGACGAGTATAAAGGCGACTTCGCCCGCACATACTTCTATATGGCCACTTGTTATCAGGATCTCACATGGACCTACACATATATGGTCAGCAATAATGTCTATCCCACGTTCAATACATGGGCAATCAACCTCCTTCTCCAATGGCACCGCGACGACCCTGTCAGCCAAAAGGAAATCGACCGAAACGAGGTGGTCTATTCCTATCAGAACAACCGCAACCCATTCATCGACTATCCCGAGCTCGCCGAATACATTTGGGGCAACCATAAAGGCGAACTCTTCTACACCGACGGCCCGACACCCGGCCCCGAAGACCAGCCCAACCTCATCACTCCGACGCAGGGCACAACCCTCGACTTCGGCGAAGTGGCTCTCGGTAGCAGTGTGACCCGACAACTTTTCTTCAAAGGCGAAAACCTCACCGGCTCGCTCTCCTTGACGCTTTCTGGCGCAAACAAGGCGATGTTCTCCCTCTCTTCATCATCCATTGCCGCCGAACTCGTCAACGCCGCCGATGGCTACCAACTCAATATCACCTACTCGCCAACAGCCCTCGGCGACCACACGGCGAAAGTGCTTGTCTATGACGGCGGCATCACTGGCTCGAGAGGCATTGTCCTTTCGGGTTCTTGCAAGGAAGTGCCGTCGTTGTCGGCCGTTGTAGCCCTCGACGCATCCGACATCACCAACGAATCGTATGTGGCTAATTGGGAAGCCTCAACCGACGAAATCGACGCTTACATAGTCACCCGCACACGCTATATCGACGGGTCGGCTGAAGTGGAGGAAATTGAGGTTGACCCAAGCGAGACTTCGCTGCAAATCACCGACTTCAGCGAATCGACTGAAGAAACCTATTCCGTCCAGACCGAGCGTCTCGGCTTCCGTTCGCCAGCATCCAACCTCATCACAGTGGCCCACGACGGCGTTGAACGCATTGAAGGCGAACAACCCCTCGGCGTGGCAGTGTTCCCCGACTGCGTGCGATTCATCTGCGGAGCCACAACCCACACTGGCGCTCGCATTTACGATGCCGCCGGCCGGTTGCGCTACTTTATCCCCACAATAGAAAACAACATGGAAATAAACCTGCCGTTCGGGGTCTATTTCATCACCACCGACCAACTTTCGCATCCAATCAGAATCGTGGTCAGATAACCCTCCCATGCTGATTGGCTAAGCAGCTTTAAGCCGCCCGCCCCAAAGGAAGCAGCATTCCAGGGCGGGCGGCTTTTTGCGCCGGATTTCATGCATAATTTGCTTCGCAATTTTTGAAAACAACATAAACAACTCATTAACAAC
>CADBML010000022.1 GCA_902795825.1 uncultured Bacteroidales bacterium | reverse complement strand
TAACAATGATGAACTCTTTCGTAAATTCAGGATTATATTTGCCGCTGCTCGGCGTTCGCTCGGTCACAATGCCCGCATTGCTCCCTCTCTCCTGCCAAGCATCTTCCAAATATCCTCTCTGAATTTACTGAAAGGCAATTAATCGAAATCCCCTACAAAACTACAATAATGACAAGTTTTCTAATCGCACTTGCGGTCCTAATTCTCGGCTATATCGTGTATGGCTATATCGTTGACCGCATAATCGTCACCGACCCTAAACGGGAAATGCCCGCCTACACCATGCGCGACGGCGTTGACTATGTGCCGATGTCAACATGGAAAGTGTTCTTAATCCAGTTTCTCAACATTGCCGGTCTCGGACCGATTTTCGGCGCAATCATGGGAATCATGTTCGGTCCGGCCGCTTTCTTATGGATTGTTTTCGGGACGATTTTCGGAGGGGCCGTCCACGACTTCCTCTCCGGCGTGATTTCAATCCGGATGAACGGGGCGTCGCTCCCTGAGATTGTGGGCAGCGAATTGGGCAAATCGGTGAAGCTGGTGATGAGGGTGTTTTCAATCCTGCTTCTGATTCTCGTAGGGGCTAATTTCGTGGTTAACCCCGCGGCGATAATCGCGAATCTTTTCGACGCTTCGGGCGGGTCGATACTTACGGAGCCGTTTTTCTGGGTGTCGCTCATTTTTGTGTATTATATTCTTGCCACACTCCTGCCGATTGACAAACTTATAGGTCGTCTGTATCCGCTGTTCGGGTTCGCATTGCTGTTTATGGCGTTGGGAATCATGGGATATATGCTCTTTGGCGACGTTACCATCCCCGACGGATTCGCCGACGGACTTTACAACCGCCACCCCAATGCCGAATCGATGCCAATTTTCCCGATGATGTTCGTGTCGATAGCTTGCGGCGCCATTTCGGGATTTCACGCCACGCAGTCGCCGATGATGGCTCGCTGCCTCAAAAACGAGAAATATGCCCGCCCGATTTTCTTCGGCGCGATGGTGGCCGAGGGAATCGTAGCCCTGATATGGGCTGCGGCGACAATCACTTTCGTGGGGGGCTACGACGGTATCGAGGGCTTCAAACCGGCTGTTCTGGTCAACGAAATATCGAAATCATGGCTCGGCAAGTTCGGCGGAATACTCGCCATACTCGGTGTCGTGGCGGCACCCATCACAACCGGCGACACTGCCCTGCGCAGCGCCCGCCTTATCGCCGCCGACTTCCTCCATGTCAAACAGGACAAAATCATCCGCAGGCTTATGATATCGTTGCCCATTTTCGCCGTGACTTTCGTGTTCCTGCTGGTTGACTACAGTGTCCTGTGGCGTTATTTCGCATGGTCGAACCAGACGCTTTCGGTGTTCACCCTGATGGCTGTAACGGCTTATCTCGCGCGTCACCGACGGAATTTTGTGGTGTCGCTTATCCCTGCCCTGTTTATGACGGTGGTGTGTGTCACATATATACTGTTCTCGCCCGAAGGTCTCCGGCTCGACTATACTTTATCTGTCAGTGTGGCCGTGGGGGTGGCCGCATTGTTGCTCTTGCTTTTCGTCAGGGACGTATTAATGATAAAACACCATCATGTACCTGCTGAAAATCATAAATAGCGGCTCAAGATACAATCTCCATTCCCACACCCAATTTTGTGACGGGCATGCTGAAATGGAGGAGTTTGTCGTCGAAGCTGTCGGCCGAGGTTTTACTGACTACGGCTTTTCGCCACATTCGCCCATCCCTTTCGCCTCTTCGTGCAATATGGCGCTCGACGATGTTCCGCGCTATCTCGCTGAGGTTGACCGTCTTCGCGGCAAATATGGCGACCGCATACGCCTTTATGCGTCGATGGAAATCGACTATATCAGTTCGGAATGGAATGCTTCGACCGATTATTTCGCCACACTCCCGCTCGACTATAGAATCAGTTCGGTGCATTTCGTGCCTTCCGACGACGGCTATGTTGACATCGACGGCCGTTTCGAGAATTTCCGCAAAAAAATGGCGGTTTATTTCCACAACGACATCCGCCATGTGGTCAGGCTGTTTTACCAACAGTCGATGGCGATGGTGGAAGCAGGCGGATTCGACATCATAGGGCACTTCGACAAAATCGGACACAACGCTTCCCTTTTCAGTGAGGGCATAGAGGACGAACCGTTCTATCGTTCGCTTGTCGATGACCTTGTGTCGCTCATCATTGAGCGCGGTCTGATAGTGGAAATCAACACTAAGGCTTTGTCGCGTAGCGGCAGATTGTTCCCTGCGCGCAGGTATTGGGAACGCCTCGCCCGCGCCGGTGTGGCTGTGGCGGTCAACAGCGACGCCCACGAGCCGAGTCTTATCGACTCGGGAAGGGATGTCACTCTCGCCGAATATAAAGTATTACTTCAAAATATAGAATATAACACGTTGACTGACAATACAAAATAAGAATATTTACAAAAATATAAACTAATTATTTAATTTTATATATTTAAATAATGAAATGTCAGCCAATTGAATTACTTTCACCGGCCCGAAATCACTCCGTGGCAGTAGCGGCCATCGACCATGGTGCTGATGCCGTTTATGTGGGGGCGTCCCATCACGGTGCGAGGGCTGCGGCGGGTAATTCCGTCGATGACATTTCAAGGATTGTAGACTATGCGCATCGCTTCGGCGTGAGGGTGTATGCCACCGTCAACACTCTCGTATATGATGATGAAATAGCGCAAGTGGAAAGTCTCATCCGCGCCCTGTATAGTGTGGGTGTCGATGCGCTGATTGTTCAGGACATGGGAATAATGAGGATGGACATCCCGCCCATTGACCTCCATGCCAGTACGCAATGCGACATCCGCACGGTCGAAAAGGCCCGTTTTCTCAGCGATGTAGGCTTCTCGCAGCTCGTACTGCCGCGGGAGTTTTCGCTTCAGGAAATCCGTGAGGTGAGCGAAGCCGTCGATGCGAGGATAGAAGTGTTTGTGCATGGTGCATTGTGTGTGTGCTATAGCGGTGACTGCCAGGCGAGTTATATGGTTAACGGACGTAGCGCCAACAGGGGCGAATGTGCCCAAATGTGCCGTTTGCCTTACGACCTCATCGACGGACACGGCGACATCGTTGACCATTCGCGGCATTTCCTGTCGCTACGCGACCTCAACCGCACAGCCTACATCGCCGACCTAATGGACGCCGGCGTCAGTTCGTTCAAAATAGGGGGACGGCTTAAGGATGCCGACTACGTGAAGAACGTGACGGCACACTACCGACGCGAAATCGACCGTGCGATAGCCGCCGCGGGCCGCTACTGCCGTTCGTCGTTAGGCGAGTCGCAACTGACGTTCGAGCCTCGTGTCGAAAAGAGCTTCAACCGCGGTTTTACCGACTATTTCACCGTCAAAGCCACCGCGTCGTCGCGGATGGCGGCCCTCGACACACCGAAATTTGTGGGAGAGAAGGTGGCCACGGTGGTCAAATGCCACGACAAGCGGCTGACAGTCAAGCAGGAAGTCGCCATCAACAATGGCGACGGGCTGGGCTACTTCGATGCGAACCGGCGTTTTGGCGGTTTCCGTGCCAACAAAGTGGAGGGCGACGTGATCCACACAATAGAACCGCTCGACCTGCCTTCGGGCACCGTGCTTTTCCGCAACAACGACCGACGATGGGCCGACCTGATGGCCTCCGTCACCGCCGAGCGAAAGATACCCGTGGCATTGACTCTCCGCCGTGTGGGGCAGTCGAGGGTGGCGGTTGACATCGATGCCGGTCATGGGCGGCGAGTCAGCCATTGCCGCGAAGTGGAAATGCAGGAAGCGAAAACGCCCCAAGAGTCCACACGGTTGAGAATATTCACAAAAACTGGCGACACCGTCTTCACGGTCGGTTCACTTATCGACGAAATCGGGGAAGTGTTTATCCCCGCGTCGGTGCTGACGGCGCTTCGTCGCGATGCTTTCGCTCTGCTTGACAGCCAGATACGCTCCACGCATAGCCGAGCCATTCGCCTTGCGGAAAACCCGTTGGCGGTCAGTCAGTCATCCACGCTGACCTACCATGACAACGTCGCGAACAGGCTTGCCGAAGAGTTCTATCGCAGCCATGGGGTGGAACATATTCAGCGTGCGGCCGAGGTGGAATCTCCGCAGGGCGAACCTGTGGTGATGACCTGCCGCTACTGTCTGCGTCGTGAGCTTGGCGCTTGCCTTAAGGAGGGCGGTGCGCTACGGCTCGCTCCGCCTTTGTCGCTTCGTCACGGACAGCTCGCTTTCCGACTTGAGTTCGACTGTGCCCACTGTCAGATGAAGGTGAGGTTAAACCAAGCCGAAATCCTTGAGTCAAATAAATAAGAGGGGCTTTATATAAACTCCCTAAACAACTGATAAAAAACAGCGAACAATGAGAAAAAAAATGATTGTGGCCGCGATGGCGTCGATAGTGGCGTTTTTTGCTACTGTTGCGGCCAATGCCGATGAAAAAGTGTCGTATTCGAAGAATGATGTGAAAAAAGCTGTGGCGATGCTCAGCGGTAAAACGCCGCGAAAGGCAGTGCCGGTCTTTGTGAGCGGCAACAGAATTGCCGAATCTTACTGCGACGGTATCAGCAGAATAGACAGGGCGCGGTATGATGCCGACATCAAAGCCGCCGAGGATTATTTCACGGAGACCAAATGGCTTGTGGATGTTTACGGCTCAATGCAGGGCAAGCAGAAAAAGAAAATCGACGAGTCGGTTGTGGATGCCCTTCGTAAGTCGCTCTATGAGGATGGTGCGCGTTATCAGACTCTCCGCGACTATTGCGACACGATGATGCGAGTCAAGGAAGAAGCCGCCGTCCGCGCCATGCCAAAAGGCAAAGTGGTGAGCATCGAATATAGCGAATGGGGCTCGCCGCGGCCCTACAAGGTTTTCTACGATTTGAAAACCGACTCGCTCGGACAAGCCACCCTTAACGTAGCCGATAATCAGAAAGTTTATCCCGACAGAGTGAAGGTCACCACCGAGGAGCTTGACACCATTCGTGGAATGATAGAGAATGGCAAAATATATTCTTTCTACAGTAATTATCCCGAAGTTGGCGGTTTCCCCGGCGAACCTATAATGCTAGGAGGACCCGCTTCATGGTCGTTCATGGCCCAGTTCGACAGTGGCGAGAAATTGTCGGTGACAGTCTCGCGCCGACGCACATTCGACGAAGTTGGGGTAATAGTTCGTTATCTCTACAATCTTTTCGAATCGAGGCGGGTCTCCGGCAAGCCTGTCCTCGTAAAGACGATGGGCTCCTGACACAGAAATTGCCGGCATGCCGACGTTTTTTGCGGCAGTCATGACTTTTTTTAGTCAGCCGTCATGGAATGTCGAATATTTTGCCTAAATTTGTGATGCGGTATATTAGCAAGAAAATCAACCAGAACAATCCGAAAGCATGATACGAACGATTGCGACGTGTTTGGCTGTTATGGGAGTGGCATTTGTGGCCGTAGCCCAGGATGAGGCGGTGGCGCCCGACAAAGCCGACAAAGAAAGGGCTGTCAGAATCCTGACGGGAAAAGAGCAGCGTGCCCAACCGCCCGTGGCCATTTACAACGACCAAGCCGCCACCGACTATTGCTACAGTATGCGAAAAGTCAGCGACGAGGAGTATGACAAAATGATGGAATTATGCCTCGCGCGTCTGGCCGAGAACGAGTTTTTGGAGGATGCGCTTTCGCATCTCAGCGACGAAGAACGTGGATCGCTCGACAGAAAGACCGTCCAAGAAGTGACGATGTCCGCTTCTCGGGAAAAGCAACGCTACGGCATTATGCGAAAGTACTGCGATGATGTCAGGCGCATGGATGCGGAAGCGAAAGCCCGCACTATGCCCAAAGGCCGCATCACCGCCGTGGAATACCACGAATTCGGCTCGGCGCGTCCTGTCACCGTCGATATGTCGCTCGTCAGAAAAACGAAGGGAAAGCCCGTTCTGACCGTGGGCAACCCGCGGTCGGCCGACTGCCGCAAAGTGAAGGTGCCGGCCACGATTTTCGACGAAATCCGCCGAATTGTGGAGGAATATAAAGTTTTTGCGCTCCGTGAGAGAAATTACAAGCCCGGTCCGTTTCCGACCACCGAAATGCTCCTTGGCGGCCCGCCGTCGTGGACGATGAGCATCAAATTCAGCGGCGGCAAGACAATAACTGTAGCCGGCGATGCTGTGCAGGTGGATTACGGATGCGAAAAAATCGCCGGCGTTCTCGACGAGGCTTTCAGAAACACATCTTCCAAATATCCTCTCTGAATTTCCTGAAACGCAATTTATAATAATCCTCTAAATAGAAATCCCCATAAATAATCCGACAGATATGAAAAGAATTCTTTTAACAGCATTAACCACACTAACAGCAATCATCATGAACGCGGCGACTCTGGGCATGCCCGCAGGTGAGCTAAAAAGCATCACCTACAGAGTGGGCGGGGGAATGCTTCCCTACGACCAAGCTTACAACAACCTCGCAAAGGGCGACGACGGTCAATGGGTTCTCACCAACAAAGGAATAAGTCCGGGCGAGACAGTGAGCATCGTAGTGCCCGACTCCGTGGCAGAGCGATGCCTTAAGATTATGGAAGAGCAGAAACTCTACCTCTCGCAAGGCACTTATCCCTACGACCGCGAACACATTGTCCTCGACGCGCCTTCGACGAATTTCAGCGCCGTTTTCATTAACCGCACCCCTGGCGCGAAGAAGAAATTCGCATTCATCGACGCTAGCGGCGACATTCCGGAAAATATCCGTAACGGGATCAGTGTGTTGACTGATTATCTCGATTCGTTTACCAAAGGCATTAAAGC
>CADBML010000021.1 GCA_902795825.1 uncultured Bacteroidales bacterium | reverse complement strand
CGGAGCCGCCCGAAGTGCCGAGCGACGAAGCGGAGAGCGAGAACTGCGAGGCGTTCGCACCCGAAAGTGCGAGCGAGATGTTGCCCGTGAGGTTCGCTCCTGTGAAAGTCACCGACTTAGTGGCTGTCGATTCAGCCTCGGCGGAGAACGACAGCGACGCTGCCGATGCGGTGATGGTGGGGTCGGTTGACGGAGCCGTATAGGTGCCAGTCAAAGGAATGATGATGTCGGTCATGTAGGGCGACGAGCATCGCAGATAAGCGGTGCTGCTGGAGATGCCGTCGGTGGGAGTATAGCTGACTTTGACCGTCGTCGTGGCGCTAAATACGGTGTTGTTGGTGATTGTTGTGACGGCGAATTGGTCCGCATTAGCTCCCGAAATCGTGAAGGTGAATTCGCCGTTGAGATATTCGTTGGTAAGTTTTAACGATTTTGTCACAGCAGAAGTTGAGGTGGCGGAGAAGGCCAACGAGGTGGCGCTTGCAGTAGTCACGCCTTTCTTGATGGGCAGAGAAGCGGACTCCGGGGGAGTATATTTATAGAAAACCGCCTTGCAGGGGCTTGAACTGCTGACGAGTCCGAGAATCATGCAGGCATGGCCGTTGGAGTCGCGGCGCACTTTCACACCTTCAAGCTCGCCTGGCACGAGGCTGAGCCAGTCGGTAAAACGGTAGCGGTAGGAAAATTTGCCCTTTCGCCAGTTATATACATGAATCCAAGTGGTTGACTTGCCGTTGTAGGCAGTTGTGGACCATGTGCCCACGCCTTCACCGATGTAGATGAAGTCGCCGTTGATTGTCCATCCCTGGTGGTCCCATGTTTGGTAGCCCTTGTCGCCATAGTTTCCTGTTGATTCCTCGCCTTTGGTGACAATAATCTTTTTGAGAAGAGTGGCATTTGTGCCGTTAGTCAAGACGTCGTCGAGGTCGTAGATGAAGAAGTTGCTGATGGTGGTTCCGGCGTCGTTGGTGCCTGTGGTGCGGTAGGCAAAAAGACGGTTGCCTTCGTCGATTGAGGGATATTGGTTGTGACCTTTTTTAAGGTAAGTGATGGGGTAGGTGGTTCCGTTATAAGTGAAGGAGTCTTTCGTGAGGTTGACGGTGGCGCCGGCCACATAGCGGAAGAAAGCGGTGTATTTCGACACCGTTTCGCTGCCGTCGTCTTTCAATTCGGCCTTGCCGCCGCAGAAGATGTAGACTTTACCGTCGATGCGGCAGACGGCCATGTTTGTGCCGTGACCGCCGTAGCAAACGGTCATTTTGCTCGTCGCGGAAGATGAACCTGAGGCAACTCGGGTGATGTAGAGTGGTTTGGGGTCGCTTTGGACGGCGGATCCGCCGGTGAGCTGGATTGTGTAGAGGTCGCCCGTCTGAGTGTCGAAGTCGAAACTCTGCATTACGGTAGAACCGGCAAGTGATGTGGCGCTTTTCCAAGTGCCGAAAGTGCCTTCTTTTGGTTTGAGACGGCCCGTATTGTCGAGGTAGTATCGTTCACGTTCGGAGAAAGACGGGGAGTTGACATAAGCAAATTGGTAGCCGGAATTATCAACTTGATTGAAGCGAGTGTCGCAGGTGACGGCGGCGCACTCCGTTTTGTCGAGGTAAAGGAGGTAGTTATAGTCGGCATGGACTTTCGTTTTGTTGCGGAAAGTGTTGTAGTTGAGGTTGAGCGAGCATTTTTTCGGGGTGACGCAGTTGGCATCGCCCGAATTGCCTTGGAATAGGCGGATGCAGGGATAAACGCCTTCCTGCCCGGAGCAGTTGTTGAAGTCGTTGCTTTTGATGTTGAACACCGTCGAGCCAGCGTAAGCATTTCGATAAAGACGTATTGCGAAGTCGCCTTTCTTGGTTGAATCGTTGATGTTGTTGGTTCCGCAGCCGTCGAAATTATTGTTGAGGATATTGATAGTGCCGCGTGAGTTGGCGATGTGGATGCCGTGGGCACCGTTTTTGAATGTGTTATCTACGATGTTGGTGGTTCCGTAAAGACCGGCGAGAATCACGAAGTCGGGGCCGGTGGTTCCCGTAAAGGAGTTGTGGCTGATGGTCACCGATTTGTAGCGTGTTTGAGATGTTTCATCGTTGGCTGTGGCGTCGGTATAGACCTTTCCGAGGCGAAGGAAGCCAGTTGAGCCGGCACCTGAACTTGTGCGGGCGATGGAGGAGTTATTCAGCACGTTATATACAAATGTGAAGCCCGAGAGGGGAGCGGTATTGGTGGCGGCGGTGTTATACACTTTGCCCGCGCCGCTGAAGTCGAATCCGTTGAGGGTGACGTTGTCGGCGTTGACGACGATGGCTCCGGTGATGGTGGATGGTGATTGACGTGTCTGGGCGCGAGGGTCGATGAAGGCGTTGGCGGCTTCAAAGTTCAGACCAGCCACGCTGATGGTCGCGCCCCCATAAGTTCCGGCGGCGACATACACTTTAGAGTTTGGCGTAGGGTTTGCGGCGACAAGAGAGGCGAGGTCGGCGAAAGCGGTTGAGCCAACGGTGAAGTTAGAGCCCTTGTAGGAGATAGAGGCTCCTGCGGTGGTGGCAGAGGGCGACACAAGATAGGTTGCGGCCTCGGTGGCCGTGGCAATGACGGTAAATGCGGTCAATGCCAATAAGATGCGTAGTTTTCTGTTCATGATATAGTAAGTTGTTGTTGTTCGTAAAAATCGACTCCAAAGTTACGAAATGTTTGTATATAATGCAAATCTAATTTTGAAGTTGTGACAGCAATGAGTCAAAGACGAAGGTTGTCATTCTCAAAAGTGGGCAATGCCTCATTGATATTAACACAAATTAACTACTGAATTCATCGTTTAAATATGGGGATTTATGTTAATTGCCTTTCAGGAAATTCAGATACAAATAAAATCCTGTATTTACGAAAGCGTTTATTGTCGTTATTGTTTGTTCTGAAATCATTTGAACGGGGAATTAATAGAAAGACCCAATAAACTTCGACGCTTGGATGCTTCCGTCGGAAAGCGTCGAGACTTTCACACACACTTCACCCTTGGCTGGGCGGATGATTCTAATGCCCTGAAGGTTGTAATAAACGACATCGACCACCTTTTTGTCGGCGATAGAAGGTTCGGCGTGGGTGTCGCCGGCATATCGGCCTGTCAGCGGGATTACGATATCGTCCATGTAGGGTGATGAGCATCGGAGATAAGCCTGATGTTGCGATATGTTCTCGATTGGCGTGTAGGCGATGTTGACGGTCGTTTCGGCGGCGTAGGAAGCATTGTTGGCGACGGAAGTAACCTCGAATTGTTGTGCTCCTTCGCGGTGCTACACGCCACAGTTGTTTTTGAGGTTATAAAGCAATCTAATACACTTTTTGTTCTGTGCCGTCTTCATTGACGCAATACACGTCTACATATAATGCGGCAGGATAGATAACTGAAATGTGATAACGGTGGCCATTGTCGTTGTGGGTGACATAAATGTGGGATTCGTCGATGTCAACAATATTCCATTCGAAATGGAAATGCTTCTCCTCTTCGGTCTTCAGTTCCTTTTCTGCCTCCAGTAGTTCAGCAAACACAGGGTTGCACTCTTTACGACGGCCATAACACCACATTTCGTCAATTGCCAAAGAGTAGTCTGTTTTTACTCTTTGCCACTCTTGAATAGATTCTCTATCCATGCCCCGTTCATTCTTGATTGTTTTTCTGCCGGTGCTCTATTCTTCCGCCTCAAAGACGGTGTGGAAGAATAGGAGATGGTAGCGAATAGAGTTGCGCCAGTAGTCGTGGGAGTGACGTCCGGGGCGGACTATGTAGTCGTGGGGGATTTTAGCGGCGACGAGTGCTTGGTGGAATTCGTCGTTGATTCCGGCGAAGAAATCGTCGGCACCGCAGTCGATGATGAGGTTAAGGTCGCCGGGCTTGATTCGTGCGATTTGAGCGATTGCGGAATGTTCGCGCCAACGGGCGGCGTTTGCAGCGTACGGACCCAGGCGAAGTTTCATTTTCCAGCTGTTGGCCCATTTTTTTTGCGGAGCGTTAAGTCCGCCGCTCATCGAGCCGGCAGAGCCGAAGATGTCGGGGTGACGCATAGAGAGGTACATTGCGCCATGTCCGCCCATGCTAAGCCCTGAGATGGCGCGGTGCCGGCGGTCGGCGATTGTGCGGTAGTTGCTGTCGATGTATGGGACAAGTTCTTCGGTGATGAAAGATTCCATCTTCATTTTCGGGTCGATAGGGGAATCCCAGTACCAGCTGTCGCGGCCGTCGGGGCAAACGAGAATCATTTCATAGGCAGTGGCGTAGCGGTGGAGGTAGCGTCCGGTCGAGGGCCATTGGCGATGGTCGCCGTCGTATCCGTTGAGAAGATAAACCACTGGGAAACGCTTTTCGGGGAAAGCGTCGTAGTGTTTCGGCAGGATGACGGTGCATTTCAGTGGCGACACCACATTTTTCGACGGAATGTCGATGACGGTGTACTGTTGGGAGTCGGCTCGTTCTTGTTCGGCGGCTTTGGCGGGGTTGGCTTTAGCGTCGACGGCAGGAGCGGGCGGGTTGTCGATGGCTTTTTGGGCACAGGCGGGTGCGGATGTCATCGCGATGATGGCGATGGCGAGTAAAATGCGGTTAAGTTTCATATTGTTTTGATGTTATTGGCGTTATGATAATCAGTTGCCGTGTCGGAAGGAGAAAAGCGGCGACGGGATGCGTCGTGGCAGCACCACAAGTTGCACGTCGGCGTCGCGATCGGAGAAAGTGTTGTTGCCTTCGCCTACAACCACACCTTTTTCGGTAAGAGCTTTGAACGAAGTGTCGCGGGCGAGTTGCGGGGTGTTGTTTTCCTCGCTGAGGTGGCAAAGGAAAATGTATTTTATTGTGGGAGAGTATATTTCGGCAAGGAAACGGGCGCAATCGTCGTTGCAGAGATGCCCTTTCTGACCCCGGATTCGCGCTTTCAGATACTCAGGGTATCGGCCTTTTTCGAGCATATCGCTGTCGTAGTTGCTTTCGATCATGATGTTCTCGGCTCGTGGCAGATAGCGGCGCATTCCGTCGGTTACTGTGCCGGTGTCGGTGGCGATGGCGAAGGTGTAGTCGGCAGTGGTGATGAAGAAACCGAACGACATGTCGTTCAGTCCGTCGTGCGACACGGCGAATGGTGTAATCTCAAACTTGGCGATTTTGAATGGAGTTTCAAGATAGAACGGGGTGTGGAAATCCTTGACTCGGATGGAAATGTTGTGGCGGAGAAGCATTCCCTTGAGTGTGTGGGGCGAGCAGTGGATTCCTATTTGCCGTTCGGCGGGTCGTTTTTTGTTGAGCGCTTTGGCGAGGGTGTAGGCGAATCCCACGTGGTCGCGGTGGTCGTGGGTGAGGATTATGCCTTTTACGGCATCGGCCGTGATGCCGTGCTCGGCGAGGCTGGTAATCACTTTTTTCGCGTCTACACCGGCATCGATAATGATTCCCTCTTCGTCAGTGCCAAGATAAGAGCAGCAGCCGCTGCTGCCGCTGCCTAACGACAGAAACAACAGGCGGTCGATGGGGTCAACCACAGGCGTAGATGTTTCCGTGTCGGCGACTTCTTGCTCCGCAGCTGGGTTTTCGTCGGTTTCGGAAAGGAGAATGTCAAATTCGGTCTCTTCTTGGGGGATGAAATCGACAGGTTCGGGCGCACGCGGGAAAACATCGTTGACATAAGTGGTGTCGGGCTTCGTCTTTTGGCCGGTTTGCACGCCGTCGGGGTTGTCGAGGTCGTCGAAGAGCGATGGGGTGTCGATTGAGATATGTCGTTTTTTAGCCATATTCTTGGTTATGGATGGTAGATGAGAAATATCGTAGGGGTTTTTGCAAGTTCGGCGCCCTTCCATTTGGCGACGGGCATTGTCCGAATAGTCTGGCTGGGGCCGGTTATGTCGGCGGCCACGCAAAGCAAAGCGTCGGCGGGCAAAGCGTTGACAATGTCGGCAATCAGGCGGGAATTGCGGTAGGGTGTCTCTATGAAGATTTGCGATTGGTCTTCACGCATGGCTCTGCGGTAGAGCTCTTTAAGGCGTGCCATCCGTTCGGCTGGGGCGATTGGCAGATAGCCGTTGAAAGCGAAACTTTGTCCGTTGAATCCCGAAGCCATTAGGGAGAGAAGAATGCTTGACGGACCCACGAGCGGACTGACGTTGTAACCGCGACGCTGAGCGAGAGCCACGGCGTCGGCTCCAGGGTCGGCGATTGCTGGGCATCCCGCTTCGCTGATCACGCCCATGTCGTGCCCTTCTTCCATCGGGCGGAGCATCGCGTCGATGTCGGCGGACTGGGTGTGCTCGTCGAGTGTGAAGAATGTGAGCGAGTCTATATCAATTTGCTTGTCACACCGACGGAGGAATCTTCTCGCGGAACGCACATTCTCGACAATGAAATGCTTCACACCGCGCAGCACCTCGAAGTTGCGGGCGGGGAGCACGTCGGCCGGCGGGGTGTCGCTCAGCTCGACAGGGATGAGGAAGAGCGTCGGTCGGTCAGTCGTCATGATTAGCGAGGGTTATAGTGTGCTTAAGGGTGGATATGCAGCCGATGCTTTCTTTGAACGAGCATAGGCCGAGGTTGGGCGCTCCGTCGGTTGATGCTGGTCCAATGTCGAGGATTTCCATGCCGCGGTCGCGGTAGTGGCATGAGAGAGCGTGGGCGAGGAAGTTCATCGGGCGCAGACTGCGGTGGCTTGCTATGTCGCCCCAGTAAATCACTTGGGCGATTTTGTCGGAAAGACGGTAAACCATTGCCGAAGCTACAGCTTCCGTATCGTGCCTGACAATAAAGAATTCGACATAGACAAAGCGGGATGTGGAGTGAACGTCGTCGAACGACATTCGCAGCGGATAGCCATGCTCCTCACGATTTGTTCGGATGATGTCGAAGGCGGCTGATGCCGTCTGGCGGTGAAGTTCCGCCACTTCTAAAGAGAAACCGTTGCGACGGGCGGCGTTCAGGTTTTTCCGGCCTGCACGAGTCAGATTGCGCTCAAAATCATTTTCGCGCAAGTTGATGTGGTAGTTGATGTCGGGCGGCTCAACGGCGAATCCAGCCCGGCTGGCAGCGAAGACGGTGGCGTCGGAAAGTGGAGTGTAGAACGATGGGGGGAGGGTTATTGCCACGCTCCAGCGGTTTTGTCGCGCGAAGTCGGCGATTTGCGACAATGCCTCGGAGATGTTGGCGAAGCCTGCTGTGCCTTGCGCCACAAATCCGCCGAAAGGCGCTGAAAACGGCGACTCAATCTTGTTGCCCTTTCTGCCGAAGATGATGCCGAGCGAACATTCCGAGCCCCTCAAGTCGAGATAGACAATTTCATCAGCTTTGTGGGCGTTGAGTTCGCAGAATTCCACGGAGTTATAGACAATTCGAGCAGGATTGTCGTATTTCTTTTTGAAATCTTCAGCAGTTGTTCGCAGGAGTTTCATCGGCATTGTGAGCTATTGCATTGCAAAGTTAACGCAAGTTGACCGAAAAAACAAATTATTTGGCGCAACCAGACAAAACAGTGACGTCAAAAATTTGTAGAAAACCCCTTATGCTTTTTTAGCGAGATAGATGGTGCAGGTGCCAAAAGTGAGGCTTCGGAACGTGGTGTCGGAGAATCCGGCGTCGTGCATTAGGGCGGTCATTTCATTGCGCTGCGGTGCGGCGGCGATGCTTTCCGGCAGGTAGGAATATGCCCTTACATCCTTCGACACAAGACGGCCCACGAAGGGGATGATGTGA
Source organism: uncultured Bacteroidales bacterium (assembly GCA_902795825.1). Classification (GTDB taxonomy): domain Bacteria; phylum Bacteroidota; class Bacteroidia; order Bacteroidales; family Muribaculaceae; genus RUG14106. The sequence goes on along the minus strand of CADBML010000021.1, from coordinate 18,414 downwards.
CGCGTGTAGAAGTTGTAGAGCGGACGGACAATCGGCGACGTGGGCGTGGAAAGTTCGATGACGCATAGCGTTCCGCCCGGTCGCAACACGCGGAGCATTTCACGATAACCGTCGTTCAGATGCTCGAAGTTGCGGACTCCGTATGCCACCGTCACGCAGTCGAACGATCCGTCGGGTATAGGCATGTTGAGGCAGTCGGCCTTTTGGAAAATGATTTCTACGGGCAGCCCGGCTTTTTCCGCCTTTTGGCGCGCGATTTCGAGCATACGCTCCGATAGGTCGATGCCGGTGATTAGCGATGGGTTAAGTTTCTTCGCCAACAACAGGGCAAGGTCGCCCGTGCCGGTGGCCACGTCGAGGATACGGTCGTGGGCGGTGCGGCGGAGCATCCCGACGGCGCGCCTACGCCATAACTTGTCGATGCCGAAAGTCATGGCGCGGTTCATGAAGTCGTAGGCGGGCGCGATTGAGTCGAACATTTCCCTCACCTGCTCGGTCTTGGGCCGAGAATTGTCGTAAGGGTTAACTTTCTCCGCTTTGACTTCCATCGGGGTCGTTGTTTTTGTTTTCGGTTTCGGACTGGGGATTGTAGGGGTTGTTAACCACGAGTTCCTGTTCGCGTTGCCACTGCTCATAAGCTTCGACGATGCGTTGCACGAGGTGGTGGCGGACGATGTCGGACTTGTCGAACTCCACCCGTCCGATACCTTTCACGTTTCGGAGCACTTTCGTGGCATGGACAAGCCCTGATGTGACAGAGCGCGGCAGGTCGATTTGTGTGATGTCGCCGGTGACAATCATTTTGGCGTTCATGCCGAGACGCGTGAGGAACATTTTAATCTGGTGAGTGGTGGTGTTCTGGGCTTCGTCGAGAACAATGACTGCGTCGTTGAGCGTACGTCCGCGCATGAACGCGAGCGGGGCGATCTGAATCACTTTTGTCTCAAGGTATTCTTTGAGTTTGACCGATGGGATCATGTCCTCGAGAGCGTCGTAAAGGGGCTGAAGATAGGGGTCGATTTTGTCCTTCATGTCGCCCGGGAGAAAACCGAGTTTTTCGCCAGCTTCGACGGCCGGCCTCGACAGAATAATTTTCCTCACTTGGCGGTTTTTAAGGGCTCTGACGGCGAGAGCAATGGCTATGTAGGTTTTTCCCGTTCCCGCCGGTCCGAGCGCTATTGTGAGGTCGTTGCGGCTCACCTGTTCCACAAAGTGAAGTTGGTTTTTGGTTCGGGCTGTAATAGGCTTCCCGTTCACTCCGTAGATTATCACCCCGTCCATGCTCAACGCCTTGGGTTGATTCCCCTTGACGATATCGATTATCACCTCGTCGGAAATCTTGTTGTACTGCGAGCAGTAGTCCTCGACGAGCTTCACTTTTTCCTCGAATTCAGCCGTGTCGGCTTCGTCGCCGAGAGCTTTTATTATTTGTCCGCGCGCATTGATGCGAAGTTTGGGGAAGAGGCTTCGTAGAAGATGTATGTTGCTGTTGTTGACCCCATAGAAGGTTATCGGGTCAACATTGTCGATGTGGATTATACGTTCGATCATCGTGCGGTTTTTGGCTTTTGTTTTGTATTGGTTGCTTTGTAATGAAAAATGTGGTTGTCGGAAGAAATGTAGGGGTGGTATTTTTGTGCAAATTTAGATAAAAAACTGCGAAATCACACGCCGTCGAGATGAAAAAATCCCAAACTCAGTTTTTTTCTGCTCGAAGTCGGATAAAAGGGGTTGTTAGGACGGCTCTCTTAAGAGTGGTTCATGGGGCAATACTGGCGCGGCGTTTTGTCTGGCGCAACCGTAGTCGGAAGGGGGAGCGAGTCGCCGTCAGAATGAATCAGGATGCGTTTTTGCCCGCGTGGAGGCAATGTCAAGCGGCTGAATGAGTGTGATTCCTCGTTTTTTTGGAGAAAAACATACATTGAGGATTGGTGCAATTTACAAATCTAAACAGCTAACAATTTAAATATTAATCATTTAACATCATTTAACAGAAGAAAACTTGACGAAAATTTGCCTTTGAAAACCCTATTTTGTAACTTTGTGGCAAAATCAATCAGAAGCGGGCAATCGAGCATTGCCGTCACATCGAGCTGACCGTCGGGTCAACCCTTTTGCGAAAACGCACGAAAGATTTCCATAAACTATAAACTATTGTATAATAGGCATATAAAGAATGCTAAAAGGTTTTTCTCGCCCTAAACAAAAAACAATATAAGAAAATGTCAATTCAAAATGAAATTTACCGAGTGAGGTGACGGGGGTGGTGGCGACAGCAGCGTAATCCGCTTAAACCCATTATTATAGTATTTATAATTTATTATACATACAATCCACACACCATGCAGCTGTAGTCGTCATGCCTCTTCGCTCTGCTCAGGTCCCCTAACCCCGCTAACCATTAGCGGGAGTGAGGAAAAAAGAAGGAACACCCTCGCAGGAATCTGCGGAGGTGTTTCTTCTTTAGCGCACTTGACCCTCTATTGTCGGCAAGGGCTTTATCGTCCGCGTGTGCGGATTTGGAACGAGTCGAGCGTGTAGAGCCTATTGCCGTCAGAAAGTCCGATTGAGAACCCTGCCGTGCCTGTTTTCAGTTTGTTTGAGGCGACGACTTCGGCCGTATAGCGCACAGCCTTTCCCGGACCGAGGCTTGAGATGATGGCGGTAGGCGAAAGCCGGATTTGCTTGGTGCCGGTGACTGTGATTACAGGGGCGATGTCGTAGATGAAATCATTGCTGACATTTCTGACGATGAAAGCGATGCGTGAATGTTCGCCGGCATCGATAACGTCGTTGTTGTTGAGGTCGAAGAAACGGATGTCATCAATTTCGATTCCGGCATAGGGGCTGTAAGAGCCGTTCTGCACATAGTCGTTTTCGTCGTAACGGTTGTAGTAGTCCGACGTGGTGTATTCATCGGTTTTCGTGTCTTTGGGGGCAGTGGCTGCCGCTCCGATTGCTCCTCCGATGAGCATACCGGCGAGGGTGCCTACATCCGAGCCGCGTGGGCCGCTGGCAATTCCGCCGATGGCGGAGCCAAACATACCGCCGAGCGACGCGCCGGTCATCGAGCCGTAGAACTGTTGTGAACTGGTGCAGCTTGTCGCAAGCAATAGTGCGCAGAGCGCGCCGACGAGAGTTATCTTCTTCATGACAGTAGTTGTATTATAAGTAAATTATGAGTTGTCGAGTTTGTTCTTTATTTTGGACGCAAAAAACTTTAAAAAGTTTAAGTGGCTTTCTATAAAATGTCTTAACCTTGATGAATATTTGGTAAAAAACCGGAGAATAGTGTTGAAGTTAGGAGTTGTGAGTGATGTGATTGGTCCGGAGTTCCCAAAAGGCCACAGCCGACGCTGCGGCCACGTTGAGCGAATCTACGCCGTGAGCCATCGGAATTTTCACCACCATGTCGGCGTCGGCAATGGCCTCGCGTGAGAGGCCGTCGCCCTCTGTTCCGAGGACGATGGCGAGCCGTGGCGTTTGTTTGAGGTCGGGATGGTTGAGCGGAATGGAGTCGTCGGAAAGGGCCATGGCGGCGGTTTTGAAGTCGAGGCGGCGCAAGTTGTCGCCGATGGGCGAGTCGATCCAAGTCCATGGGACGAGGAACACCGAGCCCATCGACACACGGATTGCGCGTCGGTTGAGGGGGTCGCACGATGTGGGCGTGAGGAGTACGGCGTCGATGCCGAGGGCAGCCGCCGAGCGGAAGATGGCTCCGATGTTGGTCGAATCGACCACGCCGTCGATTACCGCCACGCGGCGAGCGTTGAGGCAGACTTCGTCAGCAGTTTTCTCCGCGGGTCGGCGCATAGCGCAAAGCACTCCGCGTGTGAGCGTGTAGCCCGTAAGGGTGGCGAGAAGCTCGCGGCTTCCGGTATAGACAGGGATGTCGCTGCATCGGGCAATGATGTCGGCGGCATCGCCGTCGATGTGGCGTCGCTCGCATAGCAGCGATAATGGCTCGTGCCCCGTGTCGAGAGCCACGCGTATAACTTTCGGGCTTTCCACAATCATCACCCCAGCCGACGGATTGAGACGGTTGCGCAACTGGGCTTCGGTGAGCGATGAGTAGGCTTTTACCCTCTCGTCATCAAGCGAGGTGATTTCGATTATTGGCATTTGCTATTGTTTTTTAGGAATTTGCGGAGTCGCCCTTGAGGATTGTTTCGGCGATAAGCAGGTCGAGCGGGGAGTCGATGTCGATGCTACGGGAGGCCGGCATAGGCGATGGCACACGCTTTCCGAAACTACCCATCGGCATTTTTCTCAACGATTTGGGGTTGATGACATATACCGCCCCGTTGTATTGCCAAGCTTTTGGTGCGTCTTGCCGGCGTGTCAAAAGCCCGTCGCCTTTCGATATGCGTAGGAAGCCGTCGTTGTCGGTTTCGAAACAGTCGTAATAGGGGTTCGCCTTGGCTTCGACCACACTCACCACCATATCGATGTCGGCAGAATAAAGTGCAAGAGCCTGTTCAACGTCGGCAGCAGAACGCAGCGGCGAAGTGGGCTGAAGGAGCACCACCTTATCGTAGCCGATGCCGCGGCGGTCGTAATAGTCCATCGCGTCGAGGATTACTTCGCGGGAGCCGGAATTGTCGGCGGCGAACTCTGCGGGTCGGCGGTAGGGGACGGGCAGACCGAGGCTCTCTGCGGTCAGGCGTATTTCCTCGTCGTCGGTAGAGAGGCACACCATCTCAGGCGCGGCGAATTGAAGAGCCACGTCGATGGAGTAGGCTATCAGCGGGCGGCCGGCGATGAGTGAGATGTTTTTGCGGGGAATGCCCTTGCTGCCTCCGCGGGCTGGAATTATGAAGAGAGTGGAGTTGTCCATGTCAGACGTTGCATTTGTGGAACGATTCAATTGGGGTTGTTGCGATAGCTTCGACTATTCGGCGGAGCGTGTCGGGTTGATAGTATGGGTTTGCGATGTTTTCGCTATGTTCGCGCCGTAAAGCTTTGGAAATTGAGGCAGCAATATCGTCGGCGTTGCAATCACAATGAATCACTGAATCAGCCGCAATGCGTCCGCGTTGGCGCGGGCCAATGTCAACGGTGGGGATTCCCATCGACGGCACTTCGATGATTCCGCTGGAAGAGTTTCCCACCACGGCGGCTACGAATTGCAGCGCCGACAGGTAGCGGCGCATTCCCAACGAAGGAATCACCCTGACGCGGTCGGGGTCGCGACGTTCGTAGTCAAGTATTTTGGCGATGATTTCGCCACTTCCCGGATCGGAGTTGGGATAAGTGATTAGCAGTCGGCTGTTGGGGAATCGGTCGAGGGCTGTTAGGAGTTGGCGGCACTGCTCGGCCACTGGCATTCGGTCGAGCGTGGCGGGATGGTAGGTGACGAGCAGAGTGTCTTTGGGAATGTAGAACGAGAGCGACCGTTGAAGTTCGCTTCGGCTCATGAGGGGCACATTCATGGCGTTGTAAACGCCTATCGCGCCAGTGTTGATTACCAGCGATTCGGGCTCGCCCATAGCGATTACTTTCCGTCGATATGCTTCAGTGGAGGTGAGGTGGAGCGATGCGAGGGCCGTGATGGCATTGCGGATAGAGTTGTCGATTGCGCCTTCCGACGTTTCGCCGCCATGAAGATGAACGATAGGAATACGCAGGAGCGTGGCGGCTGAAGCCGTGGCGAGCATTTCGTAGCGGTCGCCGAGCACTACCGCCATGTCGGGGCGCAAGCGGTGGAAAGCGTCGGCAATCCCGCTTAGCGCACGCGACATCTGCTGTGCGACGGGTGTCGGAGTGCCGTTGTCACCGTCATCTATGATCGCCACCGAGTCGTCAACGTCGAAGCCTCCGTCGATGATTTCATCGATGGTGTGGCCATATCGTGGCGACAGATGCATATTCGTTGCAATGATTTGCAACTCAATGTCGTCACGACTGCGAAGTTCGGCGGCTATTGGAGAGAGAAGCCCCCAGTCGGCACGGGTGCCGGTGACGATACATACTTTCCTTTTCTTCATGATCAAGCGTTGATTACTAACCAAACGACATAGCCCACATACATAATGGTCATTATTCCGCCCTCGATGCGGGTGAATGTGCGGTCTTTGTAAAACTGGCCGAACAGCCAGAACACGAGCGATGCGACAAGGAGCAGCGAAATATCGACGATGCCTACACCTCCCATCCGCAGCGGGCTGACTGTGGCGCTCAGCCCGAGCACAAAGAACACATTGAACAGGCAGCTGCCCACGACGTTGCCGATGACGATGCCTTGCCTGCCTTTCAGAGCGGCTACCACCGACGTGGCGAGTTCGGGCAGCGAAGTGCCGGCGGCGACGATTGTCAGGCCTATGACGGCTTCCGACACTCCAAGTTTGGCGGCGATTCCCGATGCGCCTTCGACAAACATTTCGCCTCCGAGAATAAGACCCACAAGGCCGCCGACAATAAACAGGGCGGCTTTCCATGCGGGCATGATGTCGTCGGCCGATTCCTGACTCTGGTCATCCGGCATCGGGCCATCGACTGAGAATGTGTAGCGCATGAAAATGCAGAAAAACAGAAGGAGCATCAGTCCATCGATGCGACTGACAGAGCTTTCGCGCGCGCCGTCGATGACGGTGTCGAGCCCGACGAACGCAATCGCCAACGACGACAGAATAACTAACGGAATCTCATTGGTGAGAATCGAGCGTTCCACTTTTATGGGCCTCACGAGTGCCGTGATGCCTATGATGGCGAGGATGTTTAGAATGTTGCTACCCACCACGTTGCCTACGGCAAGCTCGGCGCTGCCGTTGATGGCGGATATTAGGCTGATGACGAGTTCGGGAGCCGAGGTGCCGAAAGCCACCACGGTCAGACCCACCACAAGTTCGGACACGCCCATGCGCTTCGCTGCCGCTGACGAACCATCGACGAGAATGTTGGCTCCGTAGAGGATTAGCGCGAGCCCGATGATGAAGAATGTGATATCAAGAAACATACCGCTTCCAGTGTTGTTTTTTATTTTTTCAAAAAATACTCCGCAAATTTAGCGAAATTATTATTGAAAAACACTACATTTGCAAAATAAAACGCATCAGAAGCGTTTTTGATTCACAACAAATGTCTTTTTTCTCAGAAGAATCACAGAATGTCGAGTATAAACTGCGGTGGCGGGATGACTATATCCGCTGGATATGTGGTTTTGCGAATGCAAACGGAGGCACTATTTACATCGGCGTTGATGACGAGGGTAATGTTAAGGGGGTTGACAACGCCGCCAAATTGCTGGAGGATATTCCTAACAAAGTGAGGGATTTGACAGGCGTGATAGTTGATGTCAATTTGCTGGAAAGTGAGGGCAAACAATTTTTGGAAATAGTCACAGCGCCATACTCACATCCGATAAGCTATAAAGGTGAATATCATTATAGAAGTGGCAGCACAAAACAAGAGCTTAAGGGCGCTGCGCTCGATCAGTTCATTTTGAAAAAGAGCGGAATGACTTGGGATAGTGTCGTTGTCAACGGAGTTGCTGTTGATGAATTGGACGATGCTTCGATAAATCTTTTTAGAAACAGTGCAGTTAGAAGTCAAAGGATCGGCCAAGAAGTTCTTTCGTGCGACACACTCGAGCTTTTGTCAAAACTACATTTGCTCGATAATAACAAACTGAAACGAGCTGCAGTATTGTCCTTCCATCCCGATCCCGAAAAATATGTGACAGGCGCTTTCGTCAAGATAGGATATTTCACAACTGACGACAATCTGCTTTTCCAGGATGAAATTCACGGGAGCTTGTTCTCTCAAGCCCATAAAACCATTGACTTATTATCCACAAAATATCTCAAATCGACTATTTCGTACGATGGATTGCAACGAATTGATGAGTTGCCGTTGCCAATGAGCGCTCTTAGAGAGGGCCTGATGAATGCTCTTGTTCACAAGAATTATGGTGGTCACGTTCCTATCCAAATAAGCGTGTACTCCGACAAATTGATGATTTGGAATCCTGCAATTTTGCCCCAAGGATGGTCGGTGGAAACTTTTTTGAGTAAACATGCGAGCATCCCTTTCAACTCCGAGCTTGCAAATGTGCTTTTTAGGGCAGGAGAGATTGAGGCATGGGGTAGAGGAATTGAACGTATCGTTGCAGATTGCAGAAAATATGGCAACAACAATCCCGAATGGAAATATGACGGAGCAGGTTTATGGACAGTGTTTCAGTTGAAAACTGACCATAAAACTGACCATAAAACTGACCATAAAACTGACCATAAACTCAAAATGCGCCTGTCAATCGCTCAGAGAACGATGCTTAACCTGCTTGCTGCCAATCCGTTGTTAACGCAAAAGGAAATTTGTGAAGAGGTGGGGTTGACATCAAGCGGAGTCAAATATAATTTGTCGCGGCTCGTAAACCAAGGGCTGTTAACACGTGTAGGAGGCAAAAAAACGGGTTATTGGGTTGTGAACCTCGATGATTAGATTTTAAAATTTAGCAAAAAAGACATATTTTTGTCACACTAAATATTGCAAAATAAAAACCATTAAAAACAAATAAAATGAAACTTAACGGAAGAAGACAAAGCACAAACGTCGATGACCGTCGCGGTCAGGGCGGCGGCTTTAGCCTCGGTGGCAAGACGATAGGCCTCGGAGGCGGTTTAGTGGGTATAATCATCGCTGTGGTGATAATGTTCATGGGCGGCGACCCGTCGGCAATGTTGGGCGACGGCGGCCTGGGAAGTATTATACAAGGCGGCGCGGGCGGTCAGCAGACCGAATACCAGCCCACAGCCGAAGAGGAAGAACTCGCCGTGTTCTCAAAACAAATTCTCGCCGGCACGGAAGACGTGTGGACAAAAATTTTCGCTGAAATGGGACGCACCTACGAGCCCCCGCGCCTCGTGCTGTTCACAGGTTCGGTGCAGTCGGGTTGTGGCGGCGCGTCATCTTCGATGGGCCCGTTCTACTGCTCAGCCGACCAGTGTGTATATATCGACCTTTCATTCTTCTCCGAGATGAAGAAGACTATCGGAGCCGACGGCGACTTCGCCTATGCCTATGTTATCGCCCACGAGGTGGGCCACCACGTGCAATATCTCCTCGGCACGCTTTCCGACGCACACAACCGCATGAGCCGCGTCTCGCAGAAGGAGTCGAACCAAATAAGCGTCCGTCTTGAATTGCAGGCCGACTACTTCGCCGGAGTGTGGGCTCACCACGACAACAAGATGTTCGGCTCGCTTGAGGATGGCGACATCGAGGAGGGCCTGACCGTGGCGTCGAAAATCGGCGATGACTACCTGCAGAAAAAAGCACAGGGCTACGAAGTGCCCGACGCTTTCAACCATGGGCGCTCCGAGCAGCGTGTGAAATGGCTCAAACGAGGGCTTACCTATGGCACTATTAAAGATGGCGACACCTTCTCGCCTTCCTACGACGCGCTCTGATGCCTCAGCCGTTTAGGATTTTTAACTTTAGACCATTAAACTTTTAGTGGCGTTTTTTGCTCTAAACAACAAACAGAGTTACTAACCATTAAAATTTTACGACAATGAGAAGAACAGTTATCACAATGGCAATCGCGATGGCGACATCATTACTGTTCATCGCGCCCGCTAACGCACAAGGTCATCGCACCTCATCCAACAGCGTTAACAACACGTCGTCGGCAGTCAGCAACAAGAGCTCCGACAACAAAACGTCGAATAAACCCAGCGGATCATTTAACGCCAGTCAGGGTACTATAAGCAATAACAACTCCAACGGGTCGAGCCATCGAAGCACCTCTGTTACGAACAACAATAGCAACACCCGTCCGAGCAACGGTGGCAACAATAACAGCGGAAGCAACGGATCGGCAACTCGACCGAGCAACCCTGGCAACAACAACGGCGGAAGCAACGGATCGGCAACTCGTCCGAGCAACCCTGGCAACAACAAGGGCGGAAGCATCGGATCGGCAACTCGTCCGAGCAACCCTGGCAACAACAAGGGCGGAAGCATCGGATCGGCAACTCGCCCAAGCAACCCCGGTAATAACAACGGCGGCAGCGGTTCGGCAACCCGCCCGAGCAACCCCGGTAATAACAACGGCGGCAACGGTTCGGCAACCCGTCCGAGCAACCCCGGCAACAACAACGGCGGAAGCAGCGGTTCGGCAACCCGCCCGAGCAACCCCGGCAATAACAACGGCTCAATCGCACGCCCGGGTGGTAGCGGCACGGCAGGAACTCGTCCCAACCACGGCAGCACCAACTCTCCGGGTTATGGCAACGGTTCGTCACGGCCCACCAATGGAAGTCCGGTCTATAGTGGAGGCTATCGGCCCAACTACAAAGGCCCTGGTTCGGTCAGCCATCCCTCGACCCACTCGGCTCCTCCGCGCCCGATGCGTCCTCGCCGCGACGCCGCTTACTTCTTCACCCGCCCAGTGCGCCCGGCTTCCTACCGTCCGGTGACATCGCTCTACTTCAACTCCTTCCTTGGCGTCAACATCGGAATGTCGATGAACAATTCGCTCGACTACCTCCTCGCCAACCGGTACTATATCGACGGCTACACCAGCAACACCATCTATCTCCGCTACGTCACCGAACTCGGTTTCCGCTGGCCCGACGCTAACCTCTACTACGACTATGGCCGCTTGGCAGCCGCAGAATTCATCTTCTCAACCGCCTATAACGACCTCTCGCGTTACAACAACGTGTTCTCGGTGCTGCTCAATCGCTACGGCAACCCAGTGCGCATAAACTCCAACAACGGCTATAACGCCACGTGGTACGGACCGCAGGGCTTCATCACTCTCGATTACCACCCCGCGTATTCCAACAACAACTACTTGCGCTACTTCACAACCCTCACCTACGGAATGTGATACCCGGCGACTTGCCTGAACTCGAATACAGGCAGCGACAAACAAAAAAAGCGGCAGTCGCCGCTTTTTTCGTGCTTTTTTTGCCGTTCTCCGGCGTTTTTCAAGAAAAAGATTTGCCATGAACGAAAAATGTTGTAACTTTGCGGCGGGTAAGTCCTACACGGCCAGCTCCCCGAAAACTCCGCCAGGTCCTGACAGAAGCAACGGTATCGGGTTGTAGCGGCGCGATGTAGTAAGCTTACCTATTTTTTTGCTTTCCCGACTTTATTCAGCATAAATCTTCCACAAGTTGTGTGGAATTTTTTTGTGGGGGTAAATGCAAAAAAAAGGGGAGGCGTCACGGGCGACGCTTCCCCCTTTCGGGTGGTACCTCCAGGATTCGAACCGGGGACACACGGATTTTCAGTCCGATGCTCTACCAACTGAGCTAAGGCACCATCGCAAAAACCGCTCTCGCGATTTGCGACTGCAAAGTTATGCCAAATTTTTCATTCCCGCAACACTTTGCCCCGATTTTTTTCAAAACCGCTCATTTTTCGACTTTTTCGGGACTAAGCCGTTTTTTTCGCACGCTGCAATCTATGCGCTTCATAGATGTTTATGTGCTTCACGAAGGCTTGCTCTCCAGGATGTCTATGCGCTCACCGTTGTTGATGCGAGTTGGATCCGTTTTTACCCTACAAATGTTTGCTCATAATTGGGAATAAATCGTTAACTTTGTGACGTGGATTGGAATTACTTCCAATAGAAATTAGTGGCGTTTTTTCTCAAAGGCAGTAATATCCAACCGTATATTTTTGTTGGTGTATCGGTAATCAGTTGATTGATATTAAAAATCAACTTTTTTCAGATGCTGAGAAATCTATAGATTCAGATGAAAATACTCGTAGTCAGATTCCGTCAAATGGGAGATTCAGTCGTTGCCACAGCGTTGTTGAACACGTTGCGCTATAATTTCCCCGAATCCCAGATTCATTTTGTGTTGAACGAGAAAATCGCGCCGCTCTTTCAGGGACACCCGTCGATTGACCGCATCATCACCTTCAGTGAGGATGATCATAGTGGTCTTGTCCGCTATCTTAAAAAAGTGTGGCAAATTGTGCACGATACTCGCTACGATGTCATAATTGATATGCGTAGTACGCTCAACACGATGATGTTCGCCTGTTTTTCTCGCCGCACTCCTTACCGCATCGGCTTGAAAAAGTTTTACACTCGTATAGCTTTCAATCATTTGATTCATTTTAGCGAAAACAAATCGATGGTCGAGCATGACGTGAGTCTTGCATCTCCTCTTAATGCTATAAAGGAAATTCGTGCAATAAATGAATTTACGCTTCACATTTCAGAGGAAGAAAAGAAGGACTTCGGCGATTATCTTCGCGGACAGGGCGTCGATCTGGAGAAACCGATAATATTGGTGAACGTCACGGCCAAAATAGCATCGAAAGTGTGGCATGAAGACCGTATGGTGTGGGTTCTTAAGCAATTTCTCGAAACATTCCCTACTTATCAGGTTGTGTTTAACTATGCCCCTGGACCAGAAGAGGCAAATGCGCGGCGAGTGTACGAAAAGCTGGGACGGCCCCAACAGGTTTTCATTGACGTTCAAGCCCGTTCATCCCGAGAATTGGTGGCGATGGGTTACTACATGACCCTCTTTTTCGGCAATGAGGGAGGTGCCCGCCATATTATTCATGCGACAGGTTGCCCGTCACTCGTCGTTTGTGCACCCAAGACCAACAAAACAGTGTGGTTGCAGCAGAACAGTGTGCCTGCCGAGGGGATATCTCCGGCAGATTTTGCCGACTCTTCCGTACTTAAAAAAATGAGCAATGAGCAGAAGTACAACCTTATCACCCAAGAAGTGGTGTGGGAAAAGCTAAAAGACTTCACTCAGCGGGTTGGGTTGCGCAGGTTTCACAAAAATTGAGTGAGAGTTAAGGGGGCTTTTTAGAAATCCCCTTAATGCAGAGATATTTCAATCTCGTGGAGAGTAGATCGGAAGACAGACGATGAACCCTTTAAACCTTGCAAAAATTGGGAGAGAAGACTTCGAGGGCGTGGCGAGCGTGTCGCAAAGTTGTTTTTGATGCTGTAATACTTTGCCAGTTGGATAAAAATGGCTAATTTTGCGCCGTCAATCCGACGCGGCCACCGCGCCACGCCCAATCAACAGATCTAACCAAAACGAAATAGTAACAAAACGATTAACAGAAATGTTAGAACAAACCAATGTCAAGACACTTGACAAGGTGGTTGTCCGCTTTTCGGGCGATTCCGGCGACGGAATGCAGCTTGCCGGAAATATCTTCACGAATATTTCCGCCGGCGTAGGCAACCAAGTGTCCACTTTCCCCGACTATCCCGCCGAAATCCGCGCTCCGCAAGGTTCGCTGGGCGGTGTGTCGGGTTTTCAAGTGAGTGTGGGTCAGGGTGTTGTCACCCCTGGCGACCAATGCGATGTCCTATTGGCGATGAACGCCGCCGCCCTGAAGCAGAACATCAAGTTCTTGAAGCAGGGTGGAGTGGTAATCGTCGATATCGACTCATTCAAAGAGGCCGACCTTAAAAAGGCCAAGTTCGCCACCGACAAGCCTTTCGAAGAACTGGGCATCACGCCTCAGCGCGCGCAGGTGGTGGAAGTGGCAGTGACCACAATGACCAAGGCCGCCCTCGAAGGCACGGGCCTCGACCCCAAATCGGTGCTGAAATGCCGCAACATCTTCGCCCTCGGCCTCGTTTGCTGGCTTTTCGACCGCGACCTTGAAGGCGCGTTGCGTCATCTGATGACTAAGTTTGCCAAAAAGCCCGCCGTCTATGAGGCCAACGCGAAAGTGATCCGCGCCGGCTACGACTACGGCCACAACATCCACGCGTCCGTTTCGACCTACCGCGTCGAGACCGACAACCCCCGCCCAGGCACTTACACCGACATCAACGGCAACACCGCCACGGCTTGGGGACTTATCATGGCTTCCGAAAAGTCGGGCCGTCCGCTGTTTCTCGGCTCCTATCCCATCACTCCCGCCACCGACATTCTCCACGAACTTGCAAAGCGCAAGGACTTGGGCGTGAAGGCAGTGCAGATGGAGGACGAAATCGCCGGCGTTTGCTCCGCAATCGGCGCATCCTACGCCGGCAACCTCGCCGTGACATCCACTTCGGGCCCTGGCCTCGCCCTGAAGGGCGAAGGTATCGGACTTGCCGTGATGGCCGAACTTCCGCTCGTTGTTATTGACGTTCAGCGTGGCGGTCCATCGACGGGTCTTCCCACCAAAACCGAGCAGACCGACCTCTTGCAGGCTCTTTTCGGCCGCAATGGCGAATCGCCTGTGGCTGTCGTCGCCCCCGCATCGCCAACGGATTGCTTCACTATGGCTTTCGAAGCCGCACGCATCGCCCTCGAGCACATGACGCCCGTCATCCTGCTCTCCGATGCTTTCATCGGCAACGGCTCGTCGGCATGGCGAGTTCCCGACCCCGACGAGTTCCCCGAAATCCGTCCGAATTACCTTCCCGCCGACCGTTGCGACGGAACGTGGCAACCCTACGAGCGCGACGAACGCACGAAGGTGCGCTATTGGGCAATCCCGGGCACAGAAGGCGCAACCCACCGCGTAGGCGGTCTGGAAAAAGACTACAACACCGGCGCAATCTCCAACTCGCCCGAGAATCACGAACGCATGGTCTATACCCGCCGCGAGAAAATCGCCCGCATTGCCGACTCGATTCCCGCGCTTGAAGTGGCTTGCGAAGCCGATGCCGACACGCTTCTCGTCGGCTGGGGCGGCACTTACGGACATATCCTCACCGCAGCCCGCCAACTCTGTGACGAGGGCAAAAAAGTGGCTTTCGCCCACTTCCGCTATATCAACCCGCTGCCGGCCAACACCGGCGAAATACTCTCGCGCTACCGCCGTGTAATCGTGGCCGAACTCAACACCGGCCAGTTTGCCGACTATCTTCAAGCGCGATTCCCCGAAGTCAAAATCAGTCGTATTAACAAGGTGCAAGGCCAGCCGTTCCTCGTGAGCGAAATCGTCAGCCGCGCATCGCATATAATGGAGGAAAAATAATCATGGAAGAAAAAGTATTCAACCCTGCGGATTTTAAGAGCGACCAGCCCGTGCGCTGGTGTGCCGGATGTGGCGACCACGCCATTCTCAACGTCCTCCACAAGGCTATGGCCGAACTCGGTGTTGCGCCCCACATGACTGCTGTGATTTCTGGCATCGGCTGTTCGTCACGCCTGCCTTACTACATGAACACCTACGGCTTCCACACTATCCACGGACGCGCGGCGGCTGTGGCTACTGGCGTGAAGCTCGCCAATCCCGCTCTCACCGTTTGGCAGATTTCGGGCGACGGCGACGGCCTCGCCATCGGCGGCAACCATTTCATCCACGCCATTCGCCGTAACATCGACATCAACATCATCCTCTTCAACAACAAAATCTACGGTCTGACAAAGGGCCAGTATTCGCCCACGTCCGACCGCGGTTTCGTCAGTAAGTCGTCGCCCTACGGCACCACGGAAGACCCGTTCATTCCAGCCGAACTTGTTTTCGGCGCGCGCGGCACGTTCTTCGGCCGTTCAATCGACGTCGAACTGAAAACGTCGCAGGAAGTGATGGTGGCTGCCGCACGCCATAAGGGCGCGTCGGTTGTCGAAATCCTTCAAAACTGCATGATTTTCAACAACGGCATCCACAACCACGTGACCGACCGCGAATTCCGTGCCGACCGCACAATCCATCTCCGCCACGGCGAAAAGATGATTTTCGGCAAGGAAAACCAATTCGGTATCGTTCAGGACGGATTCCTTTTGAAGGCTGTGGAAATCGGAAAAGACGGCTACACAATCGACGATGTGCTCGTCCACGATGCCCATTGTCAGTCGAATTTCCTCCACCAGCAACTTGCTATGATGGACGGCAACGCTCTGCCGCTCGCCGTCGGCGTGATTCGCGACGTGGATTCAATCACCTACAACGACGGCGTTGACGCTCAAGTGGCCGAGGTCCGTGCCCGCAAGGGTTACGACTCCCTGCGCGACATGATTCTCGCCGGCGAAACTTGGGAAATCAAATAATTCAACAACTCACTGTAAGTGGGCAAACTGGATAAAATATTCCCTGCCGACGTTTGGCGTAGTAGATTAGGGCTGTTTTTCGCAGCCCTTTTTGCTAAACTCGTGGTTTTCGACCTGATATGGTGCGGACAGACCACGTTCCGTGCCATGTCGGATGTCGGACTTTATGTCAACACCCTCTTAGTGGCGTTGCTTCTCGTTGTGCCCTATATGGCGACAAAAAAGTCGTGGGTGGAGATTGTGGTGATGGCGGCCACTGACGTGCTACTTGTGGCCAACCTGATGTATTGCCGCACCTATTACGCGGCAATTCCCGCCGACAGTTACTCGCTTGTCGGAAATCTCGCCGACTTCAAGGCTTCCGTTGCCGACAGCTTCCGCTGGGTTGATCTGCTGTTGCCGTTGACCACTGTCGTAACGGCATTTCTTCTTCGTCGGGTAAAGAATCGACCGTGCAAAGGGGCATGGCGGCATTATCTCGCCGTGCTTGCGGCATTGTTCGCATTAGCGGCCGTGACGGCTTTGCTCAAAGGAGGTTTCCGTGCCCACTATGAGTGGATGCGTGAATCGTGTTATTACACCACCTGTACCACGCCCGTATATTCCGTCTTCGGTAACATCCTCTATGATGTGACCACTCCCGATGACCCTGCCACAACCGCCGCCGAGCGGGAGGAAATCGATGCATGGCTAGTCGAGAAGTCGGTGTTGCGCCCTTATCGGTCGATGCCCGACAGCCTTGCCCGTCGGCAAAATATGGTGGTGGTGTTTTGCGAGTCGCTTGAAAGTTGGGTGATTGGCACAAAAATCGACGGTAAGGAAATCACCCCGCGGCTCAACGCGCTCGTGGCCGATTCGACCACCTTTTATGCCCCGAATGTGCTGACGCAGGTGGCGGCAGGTCGCTCTATCGATGCCCAGCTGATAATCGAGGCGGGATTGCTGCCGCTGAAAAGCGGTGTGTTCAGCTCGCGATACCATGCCAACACATTCCACACTATTCCCAAGGCAATGAGCGAGGCATTCGGTGCACGTAGTTACCTGCTCACGTGCGACAAACCGGAGGTGTGGAATCAAATACTTGTGGCGCGGTCGTTCGGCGTCGACACGTTACTGACACGTTCGTCGTGGCGTAACGATGAACTCGTCGGGAATCCGGCCAAACTCTCCGACGGCTCATTTATCGCCCAAAGCATTGAAAAGATGCGCTCCGGCGAAATATGGCCTGAAGGCGAACCCGCCTATGTCCAGTTCGTGACCTATTCGGGCCACAACCCATTTGTCCTTCCCGACAGGCTCAAACGCATCGACATTCCCGAGAAATATCCTGAGCGTATGCGCGACTATATGACTATGGCAAACTACACCGACTGGGCTGTCGGACAGCTTATTGACTATCTGAGTTCGCGTTCAGATTACGCCGAAACCATCATCGTCATTGTCGGTGACCACGAAGGACTGGCTTCCGACCGTGGTGAACTTCTTAAATCGCCATTGGCGAAAGGCATCGTCGATAAGGGTCAGCACACACCATTTATCGTCGTCAATTCGCCCGTTGGCGGCCGTTATGAGCCGACGATGGGACAAATCGACATTTATCCCACGTTGCTAAATCTTATGCGACTCGACGGCTATTGTTGGCATGGCCTGGGGCAGAGTGCGCTCGATCCCGTAAAACCACCCTACGCGATTTCTTCCACATCCAATTTGATTGAAGGCGACACAACGGGCGTGGCAGCCACTGTGATTCACAACATCGCCACTATGCGCGATATCTCCGACAAAATCCTCCGCCACAACGCTTTAGCAAAGTTTCGTCAAAATTAGACCGACGAGCATTCCTTCAATGCACAATGCGCAATGCACAATGCACAATGCACAATGCGCAATGCATAATTAGGAGTTAGGAATTAGGAGCAATCGGCGAGGTTTTGAAGCGGATGTTGCCCTGCGGGGCGGTGTGCGATGCCGCAGGCATCAAAACCTTCGTCAATTGGGCTTCGCGACGAGAAAGGAAGGCAACACAAACAACACGTCAACAACTTATTATTTAACACGAATATCCATAAATAATCACGAATTTAATATAATTAATGGAAAATTCCTGATAATTCGTGTCGATAATAGTATCCTGTGTGTTCATGCAGTGCGAGGATTTGTCTCGCAATAATTCCACTCTTAAACAACGTAATCCACTCATCAGGCGGAAAACGACAATTTACTCCCCCAACACAAGCTGTTAAATTATGTTAAAATGGGGGGGGTGATTGTCGTGTTAAAATTTTTTGTAATTTTGCAGTGTAAATCAATATCATTTGTGAAATTCCAAATCGAATTACTAACTTAAACTCGTAATAGTTATGAAAAGAACATTGGTTTTAGCCATTTCAGTCTTGGTCGCATGTGCCCAGGTTTTTGCCTACGACTTTATGGTTGATGATTTGTGCTATAACATAAATGCTGATGGCACATCGGTGACGGT
>CADBML010000020.1 GCA_902795825.1 uncultured Bacteroidales bacterium | reverse complement strand
GCCCGCATTGCTCCCTCTTTCCCGCCAAGCATCTTCCAAATATTCTCTCTGAATTTCCAGAAAGGCAATTTATAGAAATCCCCTATAAACTATCATCTCGAAACTTTCAGCTTTCAACTTTTCTCTCTCAAATTTCCTTTTTAATCATTATTAGTCGAGGGCGAATTTTTCGCGAAGGATATCGACGTAGTCGAGGCGTTCCCACGTGAAGAGGTCGACGTTGAGGGTGACATCCGGCTCGTAGCGCGAGTGGAAAGTCTTGGTGACCGACTCGGGAGTGCGTCCCATGTGGCCGTAAGCGGCGGTTTCTTCGTAGATGGGGCGGCGCAACTGGAGTCGGTGTTCGATTTCGTAGGGGGTCATTTTGAACACCGAGGCGATGATTTCGGAGATTTGCGCGTCGGGCATATCGACGCGCGCTTTGCCGAAGGTGTTGACGTAGAGGCTGACAGGCTCGGCCTCGCCGATGGCATAGGCCACCTGCACGAGCACTTCGCGTGCGATGCCTGCGGCGACAACGTTTTTCGCGATATGCCGGGCGGCGTAGGCTGCCGAGCGGTCAACTTTCGAGGGGTCTTTACCCGAGAAAGCGCCGCCGCCGTGGGCTCCGCGTCCGCCGTAGGTATCGACGATGATTTTCCGCCCGGTGAGACCGGTGTCGCCGTGCGGGCCGCCGATGACGAATTTGCCCGTCGGGTTGACGTGGAGCGTGTAGCCGTGGCCGAAGAGGGCTCGCTCGTTGTCGGTGAGCGAGGCGAGCACACGCGGCATCAGGATGGTTTCGACATCGTGGCGTATTCGGGCGAGCATTTCGTCGTCGGCCTGTTGCTGACGAGATGGTGCGTCGGGTTTGATGAAATCGTCGTGTTGCGTGGAGATGACGATAGTGTGGACGCGCACGGGAGTGTCGTCGGGGGCATATTCCACGGTGACCTGGCTTTTGGCATCAGGGCGGAGATATGTCATTTCGCGGCCTTCGTGGCGGATGTCGGAGAGAGTTTTGACGATTCGGTGGCTCAGGTAAAGCGGCAGAGGCATGAATTGGTCGGTTTCGTCGCAGGCGTAGCCGAACATCATTCCCTGGTCGCCGGCACCCTGAAGTTCGTCGGTGGCACGTTCGACCCCTTGATTGATGTCGGCCGACTGCTCATGGAGCGCCGAAAGGATGCCGCACGACTCGGCGTCGAATTTCAGTTCGGAGTTGTTGTAGCCGATACGGTTTATGACTCGGCGCACCACCTCGGGCAGGTCGATATAGGCCGACGATTTCACTTCGCCGGCAATGATTACCTGGCCGGTGGTGACGAGGGTTTCGCAAGCCACTTTCGACTGAGGGTCGTGGGCGAGAAATTCGTCGAGGATAGCGTCGGAAATTTGGTCGGCCACCTTATCGGGATGCCCTTCCGACACGGATTCGGATGTGAAGAGATAGTTCATAATCGTTATGTCGTTTTTATTGTTAACAAAATTTCGGCTTGGCGCAAAAAAAACGCCTTCAGCCAGGAGGAATAACCCGCTCAGGCCTTAGGCGATGGAAAATGCGATGGGCTGTGACGACCCGCTTTAAGCAGGGTTGGCGGCAAAAAAACATTAATAAAAGCCACACAGCCGCAGTTTTAGCATTTTTTGAGGTGGTTGCAAGCAGCCAAATCTGTCCACCGCCCGCCGCAAGGCGAGCATTTCGAATGCAAAATTAGTGCAAGCTGAGAGCAAAACAAAATAAAAAATGAATTTTTTTAAATTTTTTTGCCGAAGCGCCGCCTAATTTATCCAACATTAGTGGAAACTTACCGCCATGCTAACGCAATCTTAGTCGATGGGGATTGCGACAGTGAGGGCGAGAGTGTCTTCGCGGGCGAAATAGAGGCGGAACCGACGTCGCACGGAAGCCGTGCGCACTTCCGCCACAGCCGGCGACTTACGGCGGCGTGGCAGATAGATTGATTCGGCATAGCCCAGCCCGGGGATTCCCACAGCCTTATAAATGGCTTCTTTCATCGTCCAAGCAATGAGCCAGTCGAAGGGAGTAGTGTAGATGAGCTTTTCTCGTTCGGATAGGAAACGAGCGGCGACGGTGGAGAGCGCACGGGTGCGCAAATGCTCAAGGTCGATGCCGAAGCGGCGGTTGCCGTAAGCGGCCACAGCGATCCAGTCCTTGCAGTGGGTGACAGAGATTTCCCTGCCCAAGCCTTCGGCCACGGGCGCACCATCGGGGCGATGGGTGAGTGTCACCCCCTCGGCGAAAGCGGTTTCCACAAGTCGGCGTTCGGTGGCCAACTCCAAAGCGCCACGCTCGGCGGAACGGAGGTCGGGGTCGAGAGGCTCGAAATGGATTTCAAAACCTTCGGGAAGTCGGAGTTTGTCGAACATACAGGTTAATATTTTATATTTAAGTTTCTATTTTATAAGCAAGTAACACACAATATATTATGAAATAAATGGTGTGTTTTGTTATGAATTGTTTCGGATTATTCTACCCCTCCGCCCTTTCGGGCCACGTTTTGCTTCGCACCTAATCGGCATCGCCTCGGCGGGGTTCTACCCCTCCGTCGGCTTCGCCGACACCTCCCCTGCTAGGGGAGGATTTTCGCAAGCTCGACATTCTGCTCTCGGCTTCGCCGGCACCTCCCCTGCTAGGGGAGGATTTGCAAGACACTTGCAAAACACAGATGGGTTATTTTAATGCTTTGATGAGGTGAATCATATCGTTGACAACGGCGGCGACGTATGGAGCCACCGAGTCGGTTTTGGCACGGTCAATTGGGGAATTGAACGAAAACGAGCCCGCCACCACATAACGCTTGCCGTCGGATGCGACGAATTGGGCGGGAGTGACACAACAGGCTTGAGTGGCCAGGATTTTGGCTTCAACGCCTGCCGGAGTGGTCAACTCGGTGAGCTCGGCGTAAAAGTCGCCTATATTCATCCGCATCCGTTCCCAACGGTTTTCGATTGACTCTTCGAGCGAGCGGTATTCCAGCGGAAAAACGATAGACACCGACATTTCGCCGCCATAGCGAGGATAAACCACATCAATCCACTCGCCATTTTTCAGCACTTCCGCCGTGGCGGACGCATTCACCGACAACGGAATGGCGGCATCGACATCGACATAGGCAGAGTCGTAGATTTCCATCCGAGGGAACGCCTCAGGCCGTGGGGTGGACACATCGCGGGAGCATCCGACAACCAAAACCGCCACGACGGCCGATAACAATAGGGCACGTTTCATCATCAGGGCATCACTTTGACAAGAATTTCGGCTATACGGTGCTGAACGATTTTAAGCACTGTGAAATGGCATCGACGATAGACAACAGACTCGTCTTTCTGAGGGAAATCGCCTTTTAAGGCGAGGATCAAGCCTGCGAGAGTCTCGACACCTTCCGACGATTTACCGAAATAGTTTTCTTTAAGGCCTGTGACCTCGAAAAAGTCCTCAAGCAAAGTTTTCCCGTCGAAGACGAACGTGTCGGGCGCAATGCGCTTATATGTCTGTTTCTCCTCCTCGTCGTATTCGTCATTGATGTCGCCCACAATCTCCTCGAGCACATCTTCGAGAGTGACAAGGCCTTGTGTTCCGCCAAACTCATCGACAACAATAGCCATGTGGATTTTCCTACGACGGAAGTCCTCCAACAACTTGTCGATCATTCGCGATTCGGGGACGAAATATGGTTTGCGGATAAGCTTGCGCCAGTCGAACGAGTCGGGCTCATGGATGTAGGGGAGCAAGTCGCGGCTGTAAAGGATTCCCTTGATGTTGTCCTGCGACTCCTCATAGACAGGTATTCGGGAAAAACCGTCCTTATTGACAACAGCCATTACCTCAGAGAAATTCGAGGAAATTTCGATGTCGGTAATGTCGAGACGCAGTGTCATGATTTCGGCGGCAGTTGTGTGGCCGAACCCGATGATATCCTCAAACATCTGTTTATTGTCGTTATTCTTGACGTCGGTCATTTTCAGGGCGTTCTTCAAGTCGTCAGAAGAAAGTTCCTCCGGTTTTTTCGTGACGACCTTATCGACCACCGCTTGGCTACGCACGAGCACCGACGACAAAGGACCGAAAAGCCGCATCATGACATAAATGCCACCGGCAGCCATCTTTGCCCATCGTTCGGGGTTGTTTTGGGCATAGAGTTTAGGTATAATCTCGCCAAAGAGAAGGATGAGGAATGTGAGCAAAACCGTCTGTAGAACGAAGCTCCAAGCCTCGGGCATGTTTTTGAAAACCGGACCGAGAGCGAAATTCGCAAGGATGACAATCATCACATTGACAAGATTGTTGCCAATGAGGATGGTGGCGAGCAGACGTTCGGGCTTCGAAATGAGCTTCTTAACAATCGAGCCTTTCGGCGAAGCATAAATTCGGTCAAGGCTCTCGCGGTCGAGCGAGAAATAAGATATTTCGCACCCTGAGATGAATCCGGAGAGAAGTAATGCGCAACAAGCTATGACAAGGGCGACAAACTGTGCCGACGAAAACGATGGCATTGTCGCATCAATCAGAGCCAAAAGCGGCACTGGAGAGGCAGGTAAAGGGTCTATGTCCAAATCAAATGGGTTTAGTTAAACAAATTATCAGGCCAACACGACAAACGGCAAGAAGGACATCTTACGCCTGACGTTTCCCGATAGTGATGCAAAGTTAATGCAAGCTGAGAGCAAAACAAAATAAAAGAGGAAGTTTTTTCATTTTTTTTACCGAAGCGCCGACGAACTTCAAGTTCCACAGTCTTAACATTAATGAATGATGAACGAAAAAACAAACTTTAGAACAAAATTCATCAAAACCGGCGAAGCCCACTCTCCCGCATCGCCGAACAATCGGACAGGCGCACCGTTTATTTGTCGGGATTTGCCGAACGAAGCACACGCTCCCACCGGATTTTGCCATTGAAGAGCGGACGGTCCTTGTCGAAAGAAATGAGGATGAACATTGGCGTTCCGACGATATGGTCCTCGGGGACAAAACCCCAGAAACGGGAATCGAGAGAGTTGTCGCGATTGTCGCCCATCATGAAATAATAGTCCATTTCGAACGTGTATTCGGCGGCAGGCTTGCCGTCGATAATCACACTCGTGCCGTCGAAATGAGCGTCGAGATGGCCCTCATAATTGCGGATGCAGCGGTTGTATGTGGCCCACGAAGCGGCGTTGAGAGCGATTTTCGCGCCCTTGCGTGGAATCCACAAACCTTTGTCGCCTCCATAGTTGAAACAAGTCCAGCCTTCGGAAACACCTTCGGGGAACATTTCACCGTAGTCGCCATTGCTTGCGCGGAAAGTGAAGGCGATGTTGGGGTCGGACTTCACACGGGAGAACATCTCGTCGGTGAGAGGCACACGGTAAATCGGGGGCAAAGTGCCGTCTTCGTTGAATACGAAGCCGATTTGCCGAAGAATTTCATATTCCTCGGGCGTGGGGGAATACATCATCCTATCGTCGGGCGAAACGCCGAGTTGCTCCCAAAACGACGGCAGAAGCGCGTCGCGCTTAGTCTGCACATAATAGTTGTTCTGCACGTTTTTGGGTTGCTTCATCGGCACGCCGTTGTTGTAAACGATGCCCTCCTTAATGAGGATTCGCTCGCCCGGGAGGCCTACACACCTCTTCACATAGTTGTCGCGGCGGTCAACGGGGCGATAAATCACCTCTCCCACATCGCCGGCAGGAATCCTGTTCGACCTGACAGCGTCGCGGCCAAACATCTTGACTAGCGAATAGTAGTCGGGGTTGGGCATTTTCGTGCAGACAGTGTCGCCGGCGGGAAAGTTGAACACGACGATGTCGCCGCGCTCAATTTTGCGGTAGCCTTTGAGCCGATGATATTTAAACTGCGGCTTTTCAAGATAGCTCTTACAGTTGAGAATGGGGAATGTGTTCTGAACGAGAGGAAAATGGATGGGAGTTTGCGGCACACGGGGGCCATAAGCCATCTTATTGACCCACAGATAGTCGCCGACAAGCAGCGACTTCTCAAGCGAAGAGGATGGTATCTGATAATTCTGCCCCACGAAAGCGAACACGAAATAGACGAGCACCACGGCATAGACAATAGCGTCAATCCAGCTCATCACGCTCCTTACAAAAGAGCTTTTCGACTTTTTCCACCAAGTGAAGGGAATATAGCCGGTAATGTAAATGTCAAAAAGAAGAATAATCCATGGAGCGACCCACCAATTGCCAAGCCAAGCCACCCATGCGAAGAAAATTACAGCAACGATTCCGAAACGCACCCATCGCGTGGGCTTGATTTCGCGGATTCTGCGCAAGAAGTCTTCCTTAAACCCCGATGACTTCTTGTCGCTGACTGCCTGCACGTCGGTAAGTTCTTCGGAATCTGATTTCGTCACCGTCAACGCCGAATCATCGGATGCGGCCGGTTTGTCGCTTTGTTCGTCATTGTCGTTTTGTTTTGCCGATGCCGGTTCGGATATTGCGACTTTATCGCGGGCATCAATGCCGCTCTCGGAATCGTAATTATTATGGTTTTCTCTCTTTGTCATATGGTTGTCGGAAAGATTGTTTCGGCAAAATTACAAAAAAATATGGACATACCTGCCTGCATCCGGCAATATACCGCACATTACAACAATTATTAACAAAAAACGGTTTCTAATGTGTCATAATGTATCAAAGACGTTACCTTGCCCACTGCAACAAGGGCAAAGGAGGACAAGAAATTTGACACTCGCTGAAAGTGGGGCAGCTCAACGCACGGTGGCCGCCGAAATTTGGGCAACCAGCCGAGCCACAAGGCGACTCTGGACGGCTCGCTCCTTCTTTGTGCGCGAGATTTTGCGCGGCCGCGGCCGCCACATCATCATCAGACGCCGTTCGGCTTTTCGTCCGTTGTCGAATTTCACAATATCGACGAGTCCATCCACCATCAGGCGTGTCGCCAAGTCGGCAAAAACCATAAGCACATAATCATTGCCGAGCCGACGCGAGCGAAAGGCGTTGATGGTGTTGTGGTTTGGACGGACATATCCGAGGAAGTAAGCCATTCGGAGATCGTGCCCCATGAATGTGACAATTTCCCTGACGCTATAGATGTTGTTAGCATAAGCGAAAAGAATGGCCTTGAGCATACCACTGGGGGAATAACTGTTCTGACCCATAATTTTGTAAGAGTTGAGCACGTCGTCAAATTGCAGGTTTTCGACAAAATTGTTTACAATCCGCGCCAATGATCCTTCGGGCATAAGACTTTCGAACGATGGCGCATCGACGAAAAGCACATCGTTCTTTACGGGTTTGAATTTCACATCGTTCATAGGGCTAACTTTTTGTCACACAAATTTATCAAAAAAAATGTGACATAAAAAATTTTATACCTATAAAAATGAATACCGCTACGAAATCTTCCGACTTAGAACGGTAGATTAATTGAGCAAGGGGTCGTCATCGCCCTCGGAGCCAGTGGGATATTCGGGCAACTTAGGTTTGGCCGGAGTAGTGGGCTTGGGAGTCTCTTGTTTCTTGGGAGAATCCTG
>CADBML010000019.1 GCA_902795825.1 uncultured Bacteroidales bacterium | reverse complement strand
GATGTCAGGCAGAACGCGTCGGCACAAGCAAGGTAATCGCCAACATTCAGCTTCATCCCGACGAAATGTATCTTTTCGCAAGCCATCTCTTTCAAGAATAAACCCTTGTCGGGTTCATCGTAATAATTGCCTATTATCACAAGCCGAAAATCGAATCCATCTTCAGCCAACTTGTTGAAAGCCTCAACCAGCATCCGCTGGTTCTTCAGTGGATAATACTTCGAAACATGAACGAAGACTTTTCCCCCGCCCATTTCCGCAATTTCTCTTCTCACTTCCGACAAAGCTTCTGTGGTTGCCGCCCGCGGCGACCCGTTTTCAATCATTACCACCTTATGGTTGCCGTAAAAATTGACGTAGGAATCCTCGCATATCTTTGATATGGCCACAGCCTTTACCTTTCCCGACGAATACACTTTTTTGTTCAAGAAATATTGCACCCGCCCTTTGCAATCCTTGTCGGCGAGGCTGTGGATTGTGTGAACAATCTTTATTTTTTTCTGAAAAAAAAGTGGAAAAACAAACGGGAGAGTGTTCAGGTGGCAATGAACGACGTCAGGATTCTCATCTTTGACGTATTTGACCGTTTTTCGCATCATTGACAGCGACATACCCTTTCCGAAGTTCATCGCATGGAATTTCACCTTCGGCGACAAAAGCGGGCGGTTGAAGTTGTAGCGTTCGATTTTCTCGTCACGAAGCATACACACTACCACATCATGCCCCTGCGCGACCAGTTCGTTCGACAAATTCACCACAAACCGTTCGGCACCGCCAGAGCATAGCGTATATATTATTTGAATAATCTTCATCGGCAAATCAAATTATCATAAAGCACGACATAATCGGCGGTCATTTTCGAAAGCAAAAACCGGCTTTTGATTTCATCGACGGCCTTCTCCCCCATTTCATTTCTTTTTTCTGGATTATCCACCACCAATTCACGGCACAATCGAGTGGCGGAATCAACATCATCCGGTTCGACAATAAAACCGTTTTCACCGTCGGAAATAATCTCGGCAGTGCCACCGCCACGAGTGGCGATGACCGGCACACCGGCCGCCATCGATTCCATTATCGAATTCGACACGCCCTCGGCATGAACGGCGGAATTAGAAAAGAGCAGCGACAAAGAGGTAATCTTCAGGATGTTTTCCACATCGTTTCGTCTGCCGGCGAACACAACATTCGACGCGGCTTTCTCTTTATATTCTGCAATCATCGGACCATCGCCGACGGTGAGAAATCGCACATCTTCGTCCAATGCGAATTTTTCGGCAACGGACATGAACATATCCCAATTTTTCGCGCGGTCGAAGCGCGCCACCATTGTCACGACCCTCTTCTTCCCCAAATGCAATTCAGAGCGCAGAGCATTCTCATCGAAAGGCTTGGCTTCGAGGCGCGCGAAGTCGAAACCGTTGTATATCACGTGCGACTTCTCCATGGGAGCTTTCTTTGCGACGAGCCCGGCCATTGAGTTGCTGACAATAGCGTCCGCCTTGCGACAGGCCCATTCCGACATTTTTCTGTAAGAGAATCGACGAATTGGGTTGCCGTCGGCAATATATCCTAAAACAAGCTTGAAGCCCAGCCTATTCTTCGACAGCAAGACAGCGAGCATCACAGTGTTAATCTCAGTCCACAGATGCACAATGTCGGGGGAAAGAGCTTTCAGTTGGCGCATGAGCGATCTGACAAAACTCACCTTGCCGACATTCTTATTAACGAAATGTATTTTCTTGGCAGGATAATCGGCCAAATAATCGTTGTTATGCGAGAACACGATGACATGCGTATCGTAATCGGCTGAATCCCGCATGGCAGCGACGAGCTGCGACATCCGCCGCTCCCTGCCGCCGCCTGAAAGGCTTGTGATAATGTGAACTATCCGCTTCATCGTCACTAATCTTTATCGTCAGGCGAGTCTTCCCCAACGGGATTTCCTTTTGTTGAGGATTTATCATCCGAATCATTATCCGTGTCACCCATTGCCATTTCGGTCATGCCAATAATGACAGCCATGATGATTGCATAAGAGCGCGATGTATATGTCCATGCCGACAAATCGATAAACAGGATAAAGAACAATGCGCCGTAGAGCGCAAGCCTGAGTTTGCAATACTTCTCTATATGCTTCAACCGTCCTATCCGCCTTAACAGCATGACAGTAAAAGCCAAAAACAAGGATGTTCCGATAATGCCTGTTTCGGCTAACTGGACCATATACTCGGAGTGAATGGGCATATCGGATGGCAACACTTTTTGATAATTATCTAAGCCTATACCTATTATGGGATGTTTGAGAAACAACGCCCAGCCGTTGATGTAATACGTCAGACGGTCGCCCAATATGTTAAACAATGCCACGCCGGTGTCATTGTAAACACGCCCCTGGTCCTCCACAATTGAGAACCGTTCACCGATGACGGTATTGTCCATGACGTAGGTTATTGCCACCACAGCGAACACAGTGGTCAGTACCGCCATTATCAACGACGAAGCTTTCTTGACATCGTTGATCGACACATACCAAAAGACCGTCACAATGCCTATGCCCACAAATGCTTTCCTGGTGGCAACCATAAGGGTTGAAATAACGGCCATGACAATGGCTAAGACCACCCATTTTTTCTTTATCCAACCCATCACATTTGCAATACACATCACCGAAATAAACGCCAACGACGTAAGAGGCAGATTATTCCACAATCCACCTGAAACCCTACCATTATACAATTTTGCCCCCTGTTGGAGAAATATTCCCAAAAAAACATAGACGGCATAGAAGGCACATAATGCCAAAACGGTGAATTTGGCATCACGTTTCATCTCATAGGTGGCCACCCACATCGAAACCATCGGCATCACCAACGCCCCGTGAAGGAACATAAAACCACCTATCTTCTCATTGGGAATTCCTATCATCAACCACGCGACCGCGGCGTAAACGCACCATAACAGCCTTATCATAACCGGCTTTATCTTCAATATGCGCCAAAACGACAATTTGTTGAAATTGAAGAATATGACCAGCGCAAGCAAAAAGAATCCTATTCTTCCTGCTTCATCAATCTTGATAATAAGGCGGGAAACGGCAGGCCAAATTATGACATAAGCCAAAAACAACAAGTTGAAAAAACTTGATATCTTGATTTTTATGCTTCCTGTATCGTATAAATCTGCCATAATTTTGATTTACCTCACGGTTTTTTTCGGCAACTTGATTCTGTTGCCAAAGTCCAAGTCGGCTTCACGAGTGTAATTCGCGCCAAAACCGCTTGCGGGATAAAATGTCATCTCGCCGAAATAGGGTTTGCCGTTGATATTGTATAAGTCAACACGCATATAAGGCACGCCAGCCGAAAGTTTATCGGCTATATCAAACATCAAATCAATGTTTTCGGGTTTTGGCATAGTGAATCCTTCAGGCGCCGCAACGCCCATCTTGTTGACGCGCAACAAATTCCATTCGGTGTCGAAAAAATAGAATTTTGTGTGTCCGGAGTCACGGTCGGAGCACACCATCACATTTTCGGCACGCCCATTAAAGCAGTTAAATTTGTAGTCATTTATGAGATGGCCCAAACCGTCGTCGAGCAACTCTTCGGCGAGTATTCTTCGGCGAACATTCTTGTAAGGCCACTCTTTAAACGAGGCGTATATATCGCCTTTCAACGACTTTTCCAACTTTATTTTCGCAGCTTGGAAGTCGAAAGCGGATTTATCGCGGCAAATCACCACGCCCGAGTTTCCTCCCCCATGGGTGGTTTTCAGCACAAACCTGTCGGGCAGGGAACCGAAGTCGATTTCATCGAACGAATCCCAAACGCCAAGCGTCGGGATAATATACTCCTCGCCGATGATCGAAGCGGCAACCCGTTTAGCCTCGACTTTATCCACCATCGCGGTGTATTCGTCACGACGATTGTAAAGTTTAAGCCACTGCAACTTTTCGTTGAATGTGACAGGCGGGTCAAGACGCAAGGGCTTGCCCATCTTTATCTTGAACAAACATTTCAGATACTGACGGTCGGTCAATGCCCAGTCAAAAGCACGCAATAGCCGGATTTTCGCCGATTGAATCTTTCTATTCAATTTTTTTCTGTCCATTTTCTATACCATTCTGCGAATAGTGAAACGCCCTCCGAAAGAGAGAAATGCGGATTATATCCAATTTGGCGCAACTTCGACGTGTCGG
This sequence comes from uncultured Bacteroidales bacterium, assembly GCA_902795825.1. GTDB lineage: Bacteria > Bacteroidota > Bacteroidia > Bacteroidales > Muribaculaceae > RUG14106. The sequence continues at coordinate 10,417 of CADBML010000019.1, read as the reverse complement.
CGAATGTGGCGGGGACATCGCCTGCCTGCATAGGCAACATCTGCTTCTCGGCCTCTACTCCGAATTCTCTCTCAAGCATTGAGATGAAATCGAGCAGATTTTCGGGTTTCCCTCGTCCGATATTGTAAACATCATGGCCCTTCCCAAGATTGTCGATAGCCAAAATTGTGCCGTCGATGATGTCGTCAATGTAGGTGAAGTCGCGGCTCATTTCGCCTTTGTTGAACACCTTAATGGGTCTGCCCTCCGTGATTGCGGAAGCGAACAGCATTGGAGCCATGTCGGGCCGCCCCCATGGACCATATACGGTGAAGAAACGCAAGCCGACGCTGTCGATGCCGTAAAGATTGGAATATGCGGCGGCCATCAGTTCGTTCGACTTCTTTGTGGCCGCATAGAGCGACACGGGATTGTCCACCGAGTCGGCCTCGCTGAACGGCACTTTCTTGTTCCCGCCATAAACGGAGCTTGACGAGGCATAGACAAGACGCTTCGGTCCATAATGACGGCAACATTCAAGGAGATTGACAAAGCCGACAAGGTTCGACTCGACGTAGGCCGACGGATTCTCAATCGAATACCTCACGCCTGCCTGGGCGGCAAGGTTAACCACCATGTCAAACCCTTCTTTTTCAAAAAGACGCGACATCGCCGACTTATCGGCAATGTCGATTTTTTCAAAACGGAAAACGGTGGTCGGCGATTGCGAACATCCATTCTGCCGAATTTCTTCTCCGTTTATTCCCAATAGGTTGAGTCGGTCGTATTTCAGCCCGACATCGTAATAGTCGTTCAGATTGTCGATGCCGACAACGCTGTCGCCCCTCGCGGTCAGCCGCTGTGAGAGATGATAGCCGATAAATCCGGCGGCACCAGTGACTAATATTTTCATCGTCAACCTATTTTATAATATACAAATCCGTGTTCGCGGAGCTCGGCTTCGTCATAGACATTTCTGCCGTCAACCACCACATTTCCCGACATCAACGCGGCTATTCGGCTCCAGTCGGGAGAGCGGAACTGCTTCCACTCGGTGACGAGCAGCAGCGCGTCGGCGCCCTCAACGGCCGAATACATATCGTCGGCATAAGCCACTTTGCCGCCTATGCGTCGGCGACATTCGTCAATGGCTATCGGGTCGAAAACCGTCACTTCCGCGCCGTCGGCCAGCAGACGGTCGATGACAACCAGCGACGGCGCTTCGCGCATATCGTCGGTTTCGGGCTTGAAAGCCAATCCCCACAAAGCCACCTTTTTTCCTTTGATGTCTCCGCCGAAATGATTCCTCAGTTTGCGATAAACAATCGACTTCTGAGCCTCATTGACATCCTCCACGGCGCGAAGCACACGCATATCGTAGCCGTTTTGTTCTGCAGTCTTGATGAGAGCCTTAACGTCTTTGGGGAAGCAACTGCCTCCGTAGCCACAGCCGGGATAGAGGAATTTCTTTCCGATGCGGGTGTCGGATCCGATGCCCTTTCGCACCATGTTGACATCGGCGCCCACAAGCTCGCACAGGTTAGCAATATCGTTCATGAACGATATGCGGGTGGCAAGCATGGAGTTGGCGGCATATTTAATCATTTCGGCCGACGGAATGTCGGTGAAAATCATGCGGTCGCCACTGAGCATAAACGGACGGTAGAGGCGCGACATGATCTTTCGGGCCTTTTCGCTCGCGACGCCCACCACCACCCTGTCGGGCGACATAAAATCCTTGATGGCAGCGCCCTCTTTCAGAAATTCGGGGTTGCTGGCCACATCGAAGTCGATTTTCTCACCACGCGCGGCGAGTTCGTCCTCAACAGCGCGGCGCACCTTCTCTGCTGTGCCGACAGGCACGGTGGATTTCGTCACCAAAAGGGTGTATTTCTTGATGTTCTGGCCGAACGTGCGTGCTACGTTCAGCACATATTTCAAATCGGCCGAGCCATCCTCGTCGGGAGGAGTGCCGACTGCGGAGAACACCACTTCGACACTGTCGATACACGAAGCCAAATCAGTTGTGAAATGTAGCCGTCCGGCTTCGACGTTTTTTTTGACGAGTGTGTCAAGTCCGGGCTCATAGATGGGTATGTCGCCGGCTTTAAGGCGGGCAATCTTCGACGTGTCGATATCGACACAGGTCACGTTCACGCCCATTTCGGCGAAACAAGTGCCTGTCACAAGCCCCACATATCCGGTTCCTACTACAGCAACATTCATCTCTATCGTCGTTTGTTATTCTTTTCCCGATCCATAGCCGTAGCCATATCCATAACCCTTGGCATAGCCGTAGCCACTTATTTTTTCGGTGGCGTTGAGGAGTGCCGTCAGATTACTGAATCGACCGCTTTCTTTCAATTCGTTGACCATCGGAATCATCAGCTTGTTAAACTTGCCTGCGCGGATCACAAACACCGCAAGGTCAACTTCCTTGTTGATAATCTGAGCGTCGGCCACGACTTCCACAGGCGGGCAGTCGATTATCACATAGTCGTAATTGCCGCGTCCGTATTCGATAAGGTCGTGCAATTTGTCGGTTAGCAGAAGCTCTGTCGGGTTCGGCGGAATTGTGCCAACAGGAATGAAGTCGAAATCAATCCCGAGCTCATTCTTGACCACGATGTTCTCAATATCAGCCTCACCGAGCAGATAATGAGTAAGTCCTATCTCTGTGGAGCCCTGGCCCATCGACACACTGAGGGTGGTTTTGCGCATATCCATATCGATAACGAGCACGCGTTTAGAGTTAAGCGCGATACATTCCGACAGGTTCATCGAGACGAACGTCTTTCCCGACGACGGATTTGACGATGTGACCATTATCACCCGCCCGCCGTTGGCGCTCTTGTCGGAACAGACAAAACCGATGTTCGAGCGTATCACGCGGAAAGCTTCGTTGATAGCGTTTTTGTTCTTGTCGCCAACAACCATCTCGACATGCGTGTCGTCATCCTTACGGAGAAGGCGTTTCCACAATCCTCGTTTGCTGCCGTTCGACGGTATATTGCCCAAAATGGGCATCTTAAGAGCCTGAAGGTCCTTCTTGGTCCGCACTTTCACATCGAAATACTCCATGAGGAAAATCAACAACACGGGAATGAACAGCCCTGCCATAAGCGCCAAAACATAAATCGAATTCTTCTTGGGCGACACAGGCACAGAGCTGCCCATAGGCGGTGTAATGATGCGGGTGTTGAAGTCGTTGAACGTGCTCGAAAGCTCGTTTTCCTCACGTTTCTCAAGCAGATATGTGTAAAGAGCCTCTTTCACCTGCTGTTCGCGTTCGACCGACATCAAATATTTCGCCTGCTCGGGGCTTTGGGCTATCTTCGAGGCCGACTTGTTTATATTGCTCCTGACGCTCCCCAACTGGGTGTTGAGCGCCGCCACTATATTGTCGGCCGATTGCGACATCGCTGTGCGCAACTCTCCAATCGTCTGGTCGTATCCGGCCACAATAGGATTGTTCTCACCGCTATTACGAATAGCTTCTTTACGCTTGACTATCAAAGAATTGTATTCCTTAATCTGGCTGTTCAGGCCTTCGTCGTTGATGCCCAGATTGCTCGGGAGCATCTGATTGTTGCCCACGTTGCGGTTGACAAAATCCTTCACATATTTGGCCACCGACACTTGGTTTTGAAGAGCCATCTGCTGAGAACTGCCCGCGCCATACTGATCGACATACATTCTCGAAATCGTTTGCAGGTCGGGGATAAGGTTTTTGCTCTTGTAGTTGGAAATATCCTCATCGACGATGCCGAGGTCCTTCTTTATCACTTCAAGCCGGTTGTTGATAAACTGCGATGTCGATTGGGCAAGCTGATTCTTGTCGGCAACCCAATTCTGGCTATACACCAATATCAACATGTTGATAATATCTTCGGCGCGTTTTATCGATTCATCAACTATCGAAATGTCGATGACTGTGGCGTTGTCGTCGCTAAGTTTTACTTTCAGCCTATTCTTTATGCCCTCCAGGGCACCGTAAAGACTGCGTTTAGAAACTGAAAACTTCGAGCCCTGCGGATAATTCTTCATTGCGGGGTTATCGGCTATTTTGACGCCTCCGACAGGTGTCGGCACTTCAACTCCTGTCTGACAATCAATTGGGTCGTGGTCGATATTCTTGCTTGAAAGCACGAAATCCGACAGCCGATAGCGCCGGCTGCCGAGATATTCCACCTTCATCCGGGCGCCTTTTTCATCCGAAAGCGTGACAAAATCCACCTCGAACGGTTTTGATTCGCCATAAAGAAGCCGCTTGTTGAACAGGCTGTCAACCCGACATTCCGTCTTCAAGCCAAGGCGCTTAACAACCTCCTGAATCACAGCGGGCGATTCGATAGAGATTATTTCGTTGTTGACGTTGGCATGATTGTCGAACACGTCAAACTTGCTTGATGTCTGGCCGAAAGGCGATGTCGATTCCGTCCCCTTTATCAATATCGATGCCGTGCGCTCATATTTGTTAGGTGTCGTCTTGACGTACAAAAACGACAGGAAAAGCATCACTATAGTGGAAATCACAAACCAATACCACTTCTGACGGCATTTCGCCAGAAGATCGCGTACGCTCAGATATTCTTCATTCTGAGGCTGGGTAGTTTTCAATGACATTATTCTTCAATAATGGATTTTCTTAACTTACTTTTTAATTAACACAGCGATCGTGACGAGCAACGACGCGAGCGACAACCAGAACGAAGTCGATAAAACATTGTTGCCGTTCACCGTCGATTGACGTGCGCGGACATTGTTCGGCTCGACGTAGATATAGTCGTTCTGCTTGATTTGAAAGACCGGCGACGAGAAAAGACTGTCGGCATGACACAGGTTAACACGATACACCTTTTCACAGCCGTTCTCGCTGCGGACCACAGCCACATTGTCGCGGCGGCCCATGATTGTCAAGTCGCCAGCCATGCTCAAAGCGTCGAGAAGCGTGGTTTTGTCGCGCTCGATGCTATAGCGTCCGGGGCGGGTCACTTCTCCGGCCACCGACACATAAAAATCCACAAACTCGACCGTCACAGTCATGTCGTTGAGGATGCCTTTCGTTTTGTAGGCGGTGCGCACTCGCTCGGCTATGGCCTCACGAGTGAGTCCGGACACCTTCAACTTACCCACCTCGGGCAAATCCACTTCGCCATTCGAATCGACGGTGTAACACGAAATTTGGCCGTTTATGCCCGACGACGTATTCGACGTCACACCCACTCGTTGGGCTACATAAGGAAGATTTACCGTGCTTGTGATTTCCGGTGAACGTGTGCCGATGACTATCGACAATTTGTCGTAAGGCTGGACCTTTATTGGCTCTACAGCAACCTGATAGGCCTGGTTGGCGGGAGCATCGGAGATGTACTTAACATTCTTCGGCGAACATGCCGTCAGTGCGGATACCGTCGCAACGAGCAAAATCGCCCTAAAAAGTCTTCTCATTTCTATTTTTTTTATCCTTTTCTTTCTTAACTGCCGGGCAGCGGCTTTTATTGCGTCAGCGCACTCTTATGCCGCTTTTTGCCCGGTATTATTCATTAATGCATATATCTTCGCAAAGTTACGAAAAAAACCGCAATCAGCCTATTTTTATTCTGAATTTCTCAACCTTGTCGGAAAATGTCCATGCCAACAAGGTCCATGCCATGAAATTTATTTATCCCATCCAACACCGCGCTACTCGGTCATTGTTTACTTTGAGACGGGAAATCTATTTGAGATTTGAGCACCTTTATCAAGTCTTTTGTGAACTCATCGGCACCTTTGGCATTAAGGTGATATCCATCCTTAAAATATTCTTCTTTGTGGACATACTTCGGATTGTTCGAGTAGTCCAAAAAGAGAACACCTCGCCTGTGACATATTTCTTTTATAGGGGCAAATTGCGTTGAATCAGAGCCATACCACATAGGAGAAACAATAAAAAGCACCTTGGCATCCCCTGCCAAATCTATAAACTTGTTGGTGAATTCGAGTTTCAAGGGGTCAAAATCATACTTCCGCTTGGTTATTGCCATTTTATTCTTATTGAACTTCATCGGATCATAAGCAGAGTTTATCGGTCGATATCCCTTGATGCCGGTATCAGATGATTTTGACGACAGATAGACAACCAAGTTTTGTAGGAATTTGGAGTTGTGACGATACATTTGGCTCAGCATTTTGTATTTCTCCGTCTTATCAACCATATCAAAAATGTCCCGAATCCCTTCCCGCTCATATCTGGGCTTCAGCCATCCTAAATATTTCCCGTTGTCGTTCTTAAACAAGTCGAATTGAGCCGAGATGTCATGGATGACTATTTTAGGAGCCTTCCTTTCTTTTATCATCAGCAGTCGGCCATAACTTAGAATAATACCGTTGCCGTCATCGCCACAGTTATAACAGGTCATGCCAAGAGAATCCTCAAGCATTTGTGCGTTATAATGGTGAGCGGCCCGTGATGAGCCGAACACTAAGACATCTTCCTTCACTTGATTGCAAATGAAGTTGTCGCGACCTTGACTGCCAATCGAAATACGACCGACGACATGATTCATCACCACCCCAAATGTGAAATCACAAATTCCAATGATGACAAACAGCAATGTGATTTTTAACACGAACTTCTTCATTTGATTAGAAACTTGCGTAAATAAATTGGTCGGAACTGAACACACCTGTTAATAGAATTATAACAATCAGCGAAATGTACGACAGCCATCTTACACAGACCGATTTATTATTCATTAACAACACCCTATCAGGGAAAAATTCATCTCGAACATCCTTTAACACGAGGAGGAAAACGCCCAAAGCAATGAGAGGCGGCGCCGGCAACGGGGGTATGTAAACCGACATGGGCAATGTCGGGTCAAATATTCTCGCCACCACTCCGCAGGCATCGCCCAATGTTGGCATACGGAAGAATATCCATGCGAAATTTACTATCAAGAATGTAATTGTGATTTTAACACCTTTCCCAAACCAACCATAATCGGATTTCTGCTGACCAACCATTTTTTCAAAAATTTGGCACACTCCATGTATGCATCCCCAAACAATGAACGTCCAGTTTGCTCCGTGCCATATACCGCTGACTAAAAATGTCACGAAAATGTTCCAATAATTGCGTAGTTTAGTGCATCTGCTACCCCCTAACGGAATATACACATAGTCCTTAAGCCATGTGGAGAGGGATATGTGCCATCTGCGCCAAAAATCTGTGACGCTGACGGCAAAATATGGACGGCGGAAGTTTTCGGTCAATTCGAAGCCAAGCACTTTGCCTACACCCAGAGCCATCAACGAATAACCTGCAAAATCAGCATAGATTTGGATGGTATAAAGGAAACTTGCCACTAAGCATGATAAACCCGTATAACTCTCATAGTGAGGCAGCACCACATCCACATATAGAGCCACCCTGTCGGCGACAACCACTTTCATGAACATACCCCACAACAACAATTTCAGACCCTCCACGGCCTTGTCATAGTCGAATTGGGTACGCAATCGCTTCAATTGAGGAATGACCAACGACGCTTTGTTGATGGGTCCGGACAATATGCTCGGGAAAAAGGACACAAACAATGCGTAACAGAGAAAATCTCGCTCAACCTCCTGTCTCTTGTAATAAACATCCCAAAGGTAACCCAACGCCTGAAACGTATAGAATGAGATACCGATTGGAATGGCCCAATTCAAACCCGAAAGATGACAATTTAGTCCGATGGTTGATAATGCTCCGCTTACAGTCTCATTTATGAAATTGAAGTACTTAAAGAACACCAATGGAAGCAATGACAAGATTACTCCAAATGTCAAAATTCTTTTAGGATGGTTCGCCTTCACAATGGCTATCGCAAAGTAATATGTTATTGCTGTCACGCTCAGCAATATCAATGCATAAACTGGTTTCCATTGCAAATATAGCAAATAACTCAATGCTAGCAGAAACACATTCCGCACTTTCAGATACTTAGCGGGTATTGCGTAGTATAGCAGAAAAATGAGTGGGAACAGAACAATGAAGTTAAACGAGTTATATATCATTTGTTGTCGTCATTCTCATCTGAAGAAACCCGTAATTCAGATATTGTTTTTATATAATAGTTTTATCATCATAACTAAGAGTGAAGTGTTTTGTGTCAATATATCCACAATCGCATCCCTTGTGGTACGGCACGAATTGTTGAAATAAATGCGACTACTACTCCTTTCGGAACATAACACTCACCAAAACTTCTTCTTTGTTATCACAAAAGTACAAAAAAATTTGCGAATTAGCCTATAATTAGTTAATATTTATCAATATGATTAATGACCTGAATCAAGCAAATCCGAGACATGAATAATCCTAAAAAACACGATACGGCCATGCCATTCATTGAAACATGTGCCAATTTCACCAAAAGAAGGTGCTCTCACGCCACGCGACACACATCTCGCTTTTATCGACTGAACGGATAATCATGCGACCGAAAACATCGTCGAACAAAAAAAGAGCATTCCGAAGAATGCCCTGTCTCTTTGCGGAGTGAGGGGGATTCGAACCCCCGATACGCTTTTGACGTATACACGCTTTCCAGGCGTGCCTCTTCAACCACTCGAGCATCACTCCTTGGCGCTTTTTGTGATTGCGGGTGCAAAATTACAAAATTGTTTTGAATATTCGCTATTTTCAGCCACTTTTTTTGTAATTTCGTGGCGTAATTATTTGTCATCTTTGTTATGAACGACTATATCGAAGCGAGATTCTCACTCTCGCCATGCCAAGAAGAATTCACCGACATTCTCGCATCGCTCCTCGCCGACGGCGGTTTTGAAAGTTTCGTGCCCGACGCCGACGGCCTCACGGCCTACGTCAGCCAACGCCTCTACGACCGCGACGCCATCGATGCCGCTATCCGCAACTTCCCCATCGACGGCGTGACGATCACCCACCGCGACATCCTTGTGGAAGGCCGCGACTGGAACACTGAATGGGAAAAATATTATTTCAAACCTATCGTTATCGGAAACAGATGCGTAATCCACAGCTCTTTCCACCACGACTATCCCGCGGCCGAATATGATATAGTTATCGACCCCAAGATGGCTTTCGGCACAGGACACCACCAGACCACTTCGCTTATGGTGGAGTCAATCCTCGACATCGACATTGCCGGAAAAGCGGTAATCGACATGGGCACAGGCACAGGCATTCTTGCCATTCTCGCCGCCATGCGCGGTGCGTCGCCCGTCACCGGCATCGAAATCGACGAGGCGGCGTATGTCAACGCCGTCGAAAACACAAGCCTTAACCGCCAACCGCAAATCAACGTCGTCCTTGGCGACGCTTCCCGCCTTTCGGAATTGCAGCCCGCCGACGTGTTCATCGCCAACATCAACCGCAACATCATCCTCGCCGACATCGAAGCTTACTCCAAACGGCTCAAAAGCGGCGGGATGATGCTCCTCAGCGGCTTCTACGAGAAAGACGTAGAAGTGCTCCTCGCGGCGGCGCGTCAGCTCGGAATCAACTACGTGAGTCACGCCGTGAAGGACGACTGGACCTGCCTCCGCCTAAAAAAAGACTAAAATAACTCCTAAATATCCTATCGGATGCGGTCGGCTGAGCGCAACAGACGTTCGTCGGCCTTGACTCTGCAAAGTGCCCAAATCTGGAAAACCAATGCCAACGGCACAAGCGCGAGTCGGAAAATGAGGTCGGCTGTTGTAAACTCCTCATTCCCACCCAACGGGTCAAGATAACCATAAAGTCCGATGCCTATCACCAAAAACACCGACAGCAAAATGGCGATTTTTATCGTTCGCTTCTGCTTGCGGAAATTTTTGAAAAGGAATATCGCCACTATTGAAATAATTGCGTCGATAATGGTCAGCGCAAAAAGTGATATTCCGGGCCAATGGGCGCAGGGTTCTTGGCAAACCATCATGGATCCGGAAAGCCCCGATTCCGGGCCGTCAAAGGCCATTTCTTTGTAAGCAATCAACCAGTAAATTGAGAAGATTGACGACAACACCAACGCAATGAATGCGATAAATAAAAACAATGATTGTAAGCGTTGTATAACCATAAATTTAATGCGTTAGTTTAACAATTTAAGTTTCTATTTTATAATCAAATAATATACAATCTGTTGTGAAATAATTGGCTCATTTAGCCTTGAAATTTTTCCGAGTTATTCTACCCCTCCGCTTATTCCGAGTTATTCTACCCCTCCGCTTATTCCGAGTTATTCTACCCCTCCGCTCCTATGGAGCACCTCCCCTGCTAGGAGAGGATTTTAGGAAGGCACCCTCGTTAATGCCCCCAGCCGGGGCGAATAGTGCGAACCAAAAGCAGAACGTCAAGCTTGCGAAAATCCTCCCCTAGCAGGGGCGAATCGTGCGAGCCGAGAGCAGAATGTCAAGCTTGCTTGACTTATGCCGAGGCGATGCCGAT
>CADBML010000018.1 GCA_902795825.1 uncultured Bacteroidales bacterium | reverse complement strand
TTGGGATGCGGCTCTGCCGACTCCAAAAAGGCAATGCCCAAAGGACGTTTGCTGTCGCTTGAATTTGAGAAAACCGCAAGGTCGATTTGGCCTGAGGAATACTTCCTTGTAGATACCGACGAGAATGGCAAAACTTGGCTAACTAATATCAGCCAAGATGGCGACACGACTAAAGTTGCCGTCGGCGAGAATCTTCTTTCCGAACTCCGCAATATTATCGAGCAAGACAAACTCTACAAACTCAAAGAACGCTACACGCCCTTCGGAGACGTCCGCGACGGTTGGCAGTGGCGTTTTGTCGCCAGATTCGAAAACGATGAAAGCATTTATTCGGAATGCACCAACACGAGGCCAGGCAGACTGTCGCTCGACCGCATCCTCAAGCGACTACACGACGCTTTCGAGGAGGGTGTGTCAAATCCCGCGCCTAAGGGTGAGGTGGTTGAACTCCGCTACGACAAATATTCCAGTAAAGGCGAGCCTGTTAAATCGTTCACGTTTTTTATGACCGAACGGGCTTTCGGACATGGCGATGTGGTTCGGGAGCCCATTAAGTTCTACGAGCTTCAAGCCCTCAATCCAAAAGCCAAAAACGGCGATGACAGCGAAAAATATATAAACATCCACATCACCACCGAACAAGCGGAAAAGATTACGGAAATCGTGAAGTCTTTTCGCATGGACACTTACGGCGACTATTCCCCGCGGAAAGCCATGCGCAACGGCTATTCGTGGCGGCTGAAGATTACGTTCTCAACGGGACAGTCGGTTGAATCGCAGGGCCACAACAACAAGCCCGAAAACGGCGGTTTGGATGCTCTGACAGATTATTTGGATTCCATCATCGAGGAACAGACATCCTAAGATTGGATCTAATAACCCCTCTTATTAATTTCCTCAAAATGTTAAAAAAATTGTCAATAATCACAATGATGGCAGCATTGATTGGCTGCAATGCCAACGGAGCGAAAAAGGCCATGCCCGAGGGCTACCTCAAATCGCTGCAATTTTCCACTCACGGAACGATGTGCTTCCCGACATACTATTTTTCGGTCGATTCCGACGACGACGGGTCGATATGGCTCACCCACATAAGCGACGAAGGCGACACGACAAAAGTGGCGGTCGGCCGTGGGCTGCTTTACGACCTGCGCGACATCATCGAAAAGGACGGGCTTTACAAACTCGAAAAGAGTTATCGCCCGAAAATGGAGGTGATGGACGGCGACGGATGGTCGTTCTATGCAGGATTCGACAGCAAGGAATCCATTAGTTCGGGCGGTTCCAACGCATGGCCGAAGAAAATCAGTTTTGGCAGACTGCGCGCCTTTCTCGACTCCACTTACCAAGCGCTCACCGCAAAGCCCGCTCCCGAGGGCATCGTCACCTACTACAATTATGTCAGGCATGACAGCAGCGCCGAGCCAACCGTCGATTATGAAATGACGGCAAAACAGACCGGCAAAACAGGATGGAAGGTCACCCTCAAGGGAGTGAATCCGAATTTCTATCTCGACGGCGAGCCACACTATCTTGAAAAGACAATCGACGAAGCCACGATGTACGACGTGACCCGCATCTTCAAGAGCCACCAGATGTATCTCTACGGCAACTACCCGAATCCGCCGGATGTCTTGGACGGCTATTCATGGCATCTCGAGGTGAAATTAGACACAGGCGAGTCGTTCTCCAGCAGCGGTTCAAACAACGTGCCCGACGACAACGGCATCTATCTCATCAACCAACTATTTGAGGGGCTTTCTATTGATTCCCCGTTCAAAAAGTAGTCAAACCATTGATTCCCTTGAAAAAAACTTCTCGAAATGAAACTTATAAGCATTCTATCACTGGCATTAGCCTTAGTCGTGTCGTTTGGCTGTGACGCAAACGCCGCCAAGAAAAGCCCTAAAGGCGAGGCCGCCGACACCGACACTTACACATTCACCGAAGGGTCGGCATTCTACGACCTCGAATCGCAGGTTTTCTTCGAATCGGAGGAAGCCGACGGAGCCATCGTCGTAACCGAAGCCGACCTCGGTGTGGGCGGAGCCGAGCAGTTTTATCTCTACCGCACCGGCAACCGCACGTTCGACGCTTACAACGAACCAAAATCCTCGCCCCGCGCCCGACTTGTCCACCAGATGGAAGTGAGGAAAGTTGGCGACTATAATATGCTCGTGATAAAAGACAACGGCAAAATGGTACGTGCGAAAATCGAATGTAAAAGCGGACAGCTCACCCCCGACCGTTTCCTCCAAAGGGGCATTCTATACCCCTTCATCGGCGAATACTCCGATGTGACTTTCCCCGACCAACAGCACGTAGTCATCTCAAACGACGGCACCATCGACGGTTTCTATGTCGAAAAGCCCACGAAGCTGGAATTTCAGAAAGACTTCTTCGACGCAATCAGCTTCGTAGTGGCCTTCAATCGATTCGACAACCCCAAAGAGAAGGCTTACTTCCATCTCGACATACTCGACAACCCGAAGGACCAGATTATTTTCACGCCCTACATCAAAGAATCGGACCCCGAAGAACTTGAACGCGCCGGCGAAACAGCCGAATGGGCTTTCCTTCCCGCCGAAGGCACTGAGTTTTTCCCCCAATTCAAGCTCGTCAAGCCCGACCACACCTGGCTCCATTCTGAAGCGCTCACTTCGTTCGTGGCCAGCGAATTTTACGATTACCAAATCAAAGAGCTGATTGCCGAGCTTGAAGCCGTCAAGAACAAAAACGACTATGATCGGTGGAATCTTGAAATACTCAAATCGACTCAGTCAATCCGATGACTTGCTTTCATCATTTCAGAATAATTTTTAACACAATAACGCAATAACAATTATGGTAACAGCTTTAATCATTATCGGCTTCATAGTGTTCCTAATCGCTATGGTTGCCCTTTACATTTTCTCGACACAGCGCACACTCGTCAACCTCGACGAATTGTCGAACAACGCCCTCAGCCAAATCAGCGTTCAACTCTCGACCCGTTGGGATGCCGTTTCGGCCCTCGTGAAAATGACCGAGAAATATGCCAAACACGAGCATGACACCCTCGTCGAAACCATCGCCCAACGTCGCGCCGCCGCCACCACGGCCAACGACATCAACGAGCAGCAGAGCGCCCTCTCCGACGTGCTCAACAGGCTAATGGTGCTCACCGAAAACTATCCACAAATCCAGGCACTTCCGCTCTACGCACAGACGATGCAGTCGATTCAGGGATATGAGGAAAACGTGCGCCGCAGCCGTATGGTGTATAACGATTCTGTCACCAAAATCAACCGCATGATTCGCCAGTGGCCGTCGTCGTTCGTGGCTTCGATGCTTCACTTCGGCCTTCGCGACTACCTCGAAAAAGAAGAAGAGAAGAAAGACTTCCCGCCAATCGACTAACGCTGCCGCTAGCGGCAACAGACCGCGTTGGCTAAAGAGACTTTCTATAAACTCCACGTTCAACAAGATCTCAAATCAAACAGCTAAAATCTTTGGCATTGTGCCAACGCGGGATGTCGTTCGTGACTCGCTTGCATCTTCTTCGTCGCCATAGTGCTTTGCAATCATCGTATAAAATATTATAATTCACAAACCAACCTAATTTATTAATTATGAGACTTTTTCCTTTACTAATCGTCGCCGCCTTAATGCTTGCGGCTTGCGGAAACGACAACAGCCGCGTGGCTGTCGCCGCTCCCACTATTGAAAACATTCTGTCGGAATACGTTGACGACGCTCCCGACGCGTTTAACGACACCCTTCCACCCGACCACCTGGCACTTGAGAACCAACGCTGCTCCACCTTCGGATGGAACGGAAAACTCAACGACGGGACATTTTTCTCGATTTGGCTCCAGGTGAACACCTCCCTCAAACTCGCGGCCGGCGAAATTAGCATCGACGACGCGAAAGTGCTCGGCACGACGAGACCACGCCTGCTCGTGGGCGAATTGGGCGACATTAAAAAAGAGGGCATCTCCACATTCATCTACGACAATGATGGCAATGTGCTGGGCTCGCTCTCCATCAACGACCCCGACAATGCTTCGGGCGGGGAAATTATGCCATTGAAGGGCGACAAAATCGACCTGAAATTCGACATCGCCCAATTCCCAGTGGCAGCACCCGACCTTCTTTACGAGGGCGATGACAACTTCTCAGGCTACTACACCTACAGTTTCTCAGATGACGAGCCCCCGCTCAACTATGGTTCAGCCAACATCTACTACGACGACCGGAAGATACGTTTCTCAATCGCCTCAGTCACGCCCGACATGGCCGAAGCCGACAACTATTCCGACAAAACGCCCGCCATGCTGAACGAGAACACCCTCGCCTACAATATGAAGGAGTGCAAATATGCTTTCCGCGCGAAATTCTTCCCGCGTTTTATGGTTATCAAAACGACTTCCGGCGGCGGCCAAAGCGAATGCTTCGGACATAACGGCAAGCTCGACGGAATCTACATACGCAGTTTCCCGAATCATGAGCCGATTTTCCTTTACACCAACGCCGAGGGCGACAAGGCCGTATTCCCCTATTCCGGCAACGAACGCGGCTTCGCGCCACGGATCTACGAATATTTGATATCCCACGACAATGCCACCGGCATCAAATATTCCGGCATCCAAGAAGGCTCAACGCCGACCGATGCCACCGTCAACATCGACCTTGATGTAGTTAAAGGCTGGAAATTCAAAGTCGAAAAGAAAGCCTCATTCAAGAGCGATTTTCCAAAGATGTGGCTCGCTTCGACTAAATCATGGTTCGACCACAACGCGCTTCTCTCTTTCGCCGACAAAACAGTGGAACTTTCCGACGCGAACCGCTCATCGATACAGTCAAAATACGGCCGCACCATTAAGCGGGCCAAAGCCGTGGCTTCAATCGACAACGGAAACATCCTCGTTTACGCCGTTCAGTTTGCCGACGCCAAGGGCAAGCAACCTCTCGCGGTCATGGTGTTTTTTGTTGACGGAAAAATGTCGGCCGTGGATTATCCTGCATTCGTGGATGACGACGGCTCTTACGCATGGAACGTGGATGACGACGGCGAATTTATCGCGCCCGAAATTATCGTGGCCATGAAAGAACGCATCTACGTTGACGGAGATGTGACGCTTTTCTACTCCAAGCACGCGCCGGAGAGCATCACCGTCGGAAAGTTTGTCATTTCAGACGGCAACGCCATCGATCTAATCAGCAACTCCTACTACGTTTGGATGAATTAAGGGGCTTTCTATAAATTCCACGTTCTAAAAGATGTCAAACTAAACAGCAACAATATGAACTCTTTCGTAAATTCAGGATTATATTCG
>CADBML010000017.1 GCA_902795825.1 uncultured Bacteroidales bacterium | reverse complement strand
TTTGCTTCGCACCTAATCGGCATCGCCTCGGCATAAGTCAAGCAAGCTTGACATTCTGCTCTCGGCTCGCACGATTCGCCCCTGCTATGGGAGGATTTTAGCGAGCTCGACGTTCTGCTCTCGCCCCTGCAAGAGGAGGATCTTATTTTACTCCTCTGTGGCCAAGACAAACTCACGTCAGATTAAAAGAACATGCCAAATACACTGTCGAGGATGCCGTGCACCCACTGCGGAAACACCCAAAAGAACAAGATAATAAGTATAAAACCAATCATGCCGCAATATTGGACAAACTTCTTCGACGGTTTTCTGCCCGATATCATCTCATAACACGCAAAAATAATTGAGCCTCCGTCGAGCGGATATACAGGCAAGATGTTCAAAACGACCAAAATCAAAGAAAACGACATAATCGGCCAACAAACATCCAACCATGCAAGCGGCAGATGTGGCATGGCGAGATAGAGAGCTAAAAACGTCACCAAATTAAACAGCACGCCGCCCGCTGAAATCAGCAACCGTTGCCACGCGGGTTTGTCGTCGATATAAGGGGATGACGAGGCTTCATATTTATCCATTACTTCCATTTCATCATATTCTTGGGCATTTCTTGTCTTAAACACAGTGAATCCGCCCAGTGGCAACACACCCAGACTCCACGTTATTTCGCGCCATGAGCCCCCGCCTGTCCGCTCTGCCGGCTTATAGCTTACGAACGACAGCAAAAAAACCTGCATCTCCGTGACGAAGCAGCCGAACAATTTGCCAAGAACCACATGGCCGAGCTCGTGGATAATTACCACCAACGCAAAATATAGAAAAACCGATAAATTAGTGTTGAAAAAATAGTAACAGACAGCCACCCCGATTACCAACTTTCCCCATTGAAAAGTCCACCCGGCGGGCAGCTCTTCATCATAAGCGACACTCCCATCCACTTCTTCAGCAGGAGTTTCTTCATTGCCGACATCTTCAAGGCTGGTTTCTATTTCATCCTTATCGACAATCGTCCGATCAATTTTGTCATTTTCCATAATTTCTATAGTATTTCGATAAAAATAGCTATTCAAGTTTCTATTTTATAACCAAGTAACACACAATATGTTTTGAAACAAATGGTGTATTTTGTTATGATTTTTTTGCGGCATCCGAAATTTTGCTGAATATATCGCTTGGGAACAGCGAAATATCGGCCTGGCGCTGTCGTCATTTCGGGCGATTGGCACGGGAAGCGACGGGTGTGGTCGATTGGGTAGTGTCGCCCTTAAATTTCACCTTCTCACTGACATACATGCCGCCAATTATCAGCAGACATCCCAACACCCCGACTATGGTTATCGCCTCGTCGAGGAAAATTGCGGCCGCAAAGAGGGTGACAATCGGTGGAAGATATAGGTAATTCGACGCGCGTACGGCTCCGAGTTTCTCCACCGCCTGCGTCCAAACTATGAAAGCGAACATAGAGCAAACCAAACCGAGGAAAAGCAAATTGCCCCACACGACAGGCTTGGCGTAAACTGCAATTTCGTGGTCAACACCTTCGATAAACAAGAATGGAATAGCGCACAAAACTCCGTAGAAAAATGTCTTGCGCGAAATGAACATCACATCGTAGTTGGCGTTAAACCGACGGATGACGATACTGTAGATGGCGAAGGAAGCCGCAGCGAGAAGGGCCAGAAAATCACCGAGCGGGTTGATGTGGAACGTCTCATCGCTTGAGAAAAAAGAATTAAGCACCACGAACACCACCCCCACGAAGGCTATTATCGAGCCGACAATCAGCCCCTTGCCAAGTTTCTCACTCTTATACATCGCCACTACCAGGAAAGCTGTAATCAGAGGCGTGGTAGCTGTCAGGATCGACACATTAGTGGTTGACGTGAATTCCAGCGCCATGTTTTCCGACATATAGTAAATAGCGCCGCCACACAGTCCGCAGACACCGAAAAGCACCTCGTCCTTCAGGGAATTTGCCAAAAGGCGTTTATGGCTGATTGCCAACGTGACCAAATAAGCCATGACGAAACGAATAATGTAAATTTCTACGGGCCCGAGACCCGCGTCGAGAAGCATGCGTGTGTTAATAAACGACACACCCCACACCACCACGACCAACAAAGCCATGGCATTAAGCATGACCATTCCAAAGGAATTCACGCCTTGTCGGGTTTTTAGTCGGATGTTATTGTCGGTACGTGTCATTCTGGCATCGTTTCAACCACAAAATTAGTCAATTCTATTGAAATATCGAAACAAACGGTTGATTTTATTTCGTAGTGAACGGCAATACTCTAACAGTCACAATATTAAGCGGCTTCAATCTCCGCTAATCGCATTCCGCCAGCTATAATGGCAAAAATAACGCCTCTTTTCCATAATAATTGCGTTTTTCTTGCATCCTTTGGAAAAAAATGCTACTTTTGTGATGGAATACATATTGTTGAACCCAAAATAACATGTTATGAAAATTTTGAAATCATTAGGAATCATGGCTCTTGCAGCCTGCTTAGTAGTTCCCACAGGATGTAACTTCACCAACACTGGCAAAGGTGCTGCTATCGGCGGAGGTGCAGGCGCTGCTCTCGGCGCAGCTCTCGGCGCAGCCTTCAACGGAGGCAAAGGTGCCGCTATCGGCGCTGCCATCGGCGCAGGTGTAGGTGCTGGCGCTGGCACACTCATCGGCAAGAAAATGGACAAGCAAAAAGCTGAACTTGCCGCCATCGAAGGTGCTCAAGTGGAATCGGTTACTGACGACAACGGTCTGCCCGCTGTGAAAGTCACTTTCTCCAATGGCATCCTCTTCAAGACCGGCAAAGCCGACCTCAGCGCAGGCGCAAAAACTTCGCTCTCCGAGTTCGCCGCTTCGCTCAGGAACACTCCTGAAACCAACGTCCAAATTTACGGCTACACCGACAACACCGGCTCCTATGCCGCAAATGAGAAAGTTGCCAACAACCGTTCGAACAACGTGAAGACCTACCTCATCAACAGTGGTGTCGCCGCATCGCGCCTTGCCGCCACCGGCGTGCCCATGGACGGATACGTTGCCGACAACTCAACAGAGGCAGGCCGTGCTCAAAACCGTCGCGTTGAAATCTACATCACCGCCAACGAAACGATGGTTAACCAAGCCAACAACGGAACTCTTAAGTAATTTCCGCTTTAAATTCAAAAAAAACGTCGGCTATGCCGGCGTTTTTTTTGTGCCACGACCGCCTACTATTGAAAAACGTCGCGGTCGTCGGGGGTATGTCGAATGACGGAGACCTCTATTTCACCAACACCCGACGTGCTGTGCCGTCGGAATAGCGGACAATGTTCACTCCGGGCTGAGGACTGTCGAAACGCACACCCAGCATGTTGTAATACCCCGTCACTTCCGCGTTCGGTGTGTCGTTGACTACGCCATCCACAGAGTTTTGACCCATATAGGTGACGGAAAGAGCCTCGCCGGCAGCCGTGGTTAAAAGTTGGCCGTCGATATAATACCTTATCGACGGACGCAGATAGTACTGCGTGTTGACTTTCAAGCCGCCCTTCGATGGTGTGATTTCGCCCTCCGGCGCGTCGAACGACAAAGCCTTCGTAGCGCGCACGGGGAACGACGGCGAAGTAGCGACCTCCACGCGATATACCGCCGCTCCGTCGCTCGGAGTCATTGCGAACGGGATGTTCTCGGTTTCGATAATATCGCCGTCATGGGGCAGAACAAACTGTGGAGTAGATACAACCACATTCGCAGTGGTGAATGAATTGACAGGCGAGATAAGTTCCACACCGTCAACGTCGAACACCACTCGGGCATAGTAGGTTCGGCCGCTGTTGAGCACGCCCTCGGGGATTGTCGCTGAAGCTCCTTCAACGGGGATGTCGGCAACGGTGTGGGCGGCACCGAAGGCATTGTTCACGGCAATCTGAAGGCGACACGAGGAGGCGACATCTGCCCCAGCCCACTCAACGGTCGGCGTTGTCGGAATGTCGGTTGCGCCGTCAGGCGGATATGTGATTCGTGCCACCTCGCTGTCAATGACAAACGACCTGACAGACGAGACTTTCTCCGCATTGCCCACGCTGAAAGCCACCACACGCCAATAGTAGGTGGTAGAAGGCTTAAGCATCAGCAGACGCACAGCAGGGAATTTCGAGTCAGCTACAGGCACGCTCCAAATCGGATGTTCGAAAGCCGCATCTTCAGCCACTTCGAAGCGGTAAACCGACGAGCCATCGTCGCTCCATGAAAAGTTAAACGGCAGGCTCGCAGTAGCGCCATCGGCGGGGAATAAAGGCTCAGGAGGCTCAAAACCATTTTTTTTGCCGAACTGCATCGAAGCAGGCGAATGTTCCACCCAATAGCGGTCGAGAATCGACACGTAATATTCGAAATCGTTGCCTTCCGAGTCTTTTTTTTCGGCGATATACATTTTGTTTTCATAAGCCACACCTAACAGACGGGATGAGTCGGCAATGGTTTCGCGTGCATTCAAAAGACCCTGATCGTCAACATTCTGATTTGCAGGCAATGGATAGAAAGGCACGGCGTAAACAGCAAAGCGGACATCCGCGTCGGCACAATCCCAGCGGAGAGTGTCACCGTCGAGGTGGATGTTTTCGACGATGCCTTTGGCTGCATACGGTTTCCACCCCGCCGCAGGGGGGATAGCCTTCGCGGAATAGGCATTCTCAACGAGATAATCAACGAAACGTGGTGTGGTGGTGATGTCGGACGTTTTGAAAAAGCCTTGACCAGGAGCGCGATTCCAGTCGGTGGCGCGGGTGAGGAGGATTTCATTGATGTATTCCGAAGCCTCCGACGAGTTCGGACCGGTTGCCTTCGGCAATGTCTGCCCCGTTTTCGGCACATTCGTCATTCCGTTGAGCGAATGTTTCACATAATTGTGCCGGCCGAACCGGTTGAGCGTCTTCTGCCACCACGGACACAGTTTGGCAAAATCCTCGATTTCATATCCTATCGTCCAATAAATTTGGGGGAACAGATAGTCAACCTTTCCGCGGCTAAGCCATTCGAGGGGTTCGGAAAAGATGTAGGAATACTGCCAGTCCCACCCGCAGGGGCTAACCTCCACCCCATAGCGGTCGGCCATATCCTCGCTTGTGCACATTTCGCCCGACGGCGAAACGCCCACCAAGAGGTAGGGCTTTTTCGCCATGCAGGCGTCGTAAACATCCCCTACCATTTGGGTGACATTCTCGCGCCGCCAATCGTCCTGGCTCTGCGACTCGGATTCGCGCATTTGCAGATAGAGGTCGTAGTCAACTTGGCGGTCGTCGGTTTTGCCGCCGTTGTTGACATAGAAGTAGTCGTTCAGGGCTATTCCGTCAACGTCGTAATGGTCGATTATGTCGTTCACCACATCGACCACGCGCTGGCGCACCTCGGGCAGTCCAGGATTAAGGATGTTGAAATTGTCGTAGGTGTAAATCCATTCGGGATTCGTGACCGAATAGCCTGGGTCGAGCGTGCCATTCCACATTCCGGCGGTTGTCTCATATCTGTATGGGTCGATCCACGCATGGAGAGCCATTCCCCGCTTGTGGGCTTCGCGAATTATGAATTCGAGGGGATCCCAGCCAGGGTCGGCTCCACGAGATGAAACAAGCCAACCCGACCACGGCTCATAGGCTGAGCGGTACATCGCGTCGGCACAAGAGCGCACTTGGAAAAAGACTGTGTTAATATTAGCGCTCTGCAATTTGTCAAGATGATACACCAGCCGCTGCTGCTGTTGCGCACGTTGGCGCGCTTGTGCGTCGGCCGAAGCATCAACGTTGATTGCCGACGACGGCCAATCGAGATTCCAGACAGTGTAGATCCACCCCGCACGCATTTCATGCTTAGGGGTTTCAGCCCCAGCCTTTGCCGAAATGATAAAGACCGCGGAAAGCAACAGCAACAAACGAATCGGTTTCATCTCTTTATTAATTATTTAAGTTTCAATTATGTAACCAAACAATATGCTATATGTTGTGAAACAATAAGAGCATTTCGTCATTAATAATTTCGATTATTCTATCCCTCCGTATGCTCGCCATGCTCGCATCCGAGTTTTACTTCGCACCTATTATTTCTTAATGCCATCGCGCACGAGAAGTGCGTCGATTGTCGGGTCTTGTCCGCGGAAACGACGATAAAGTACGGCAGGATGTTCCGTGCCGCCACGCATGAGGATGTTGGTGCGGAACGCGTCGGCCGACTTTTTGTCGAATATGCCGTTCTTCTTAAACACTGAGAAAGCATCGGCATCGAGCACCTCAGCCCATTTATAGCTGTAGTATCCCGCGGCGTAACCGCCGGAGAAAATGTGGTTGAACTGCGGCGCAACAGCGCAATCGTCAATCGGCTCGAAGATTTCCACCTGCTTGATGGCTTCGTTTTCGAATGTCACAGGGTCGTCGACGGGAGCGGTGATAGTGTGGAAAGCCATGTCGAGATAACCGAACATCAATTGACGGAGGCAAGCGTAGCCTGCGGCATACTGCGCGGAGTTGACAATCTTATCGACAAGCGACTTCGGAATGGGTTCACCAGTGATATAATGTTTTGCGAAGCCGTCGAGGAACTCCTTCTCCGTAAGATAGTTTTCGTTAAACTGCGAGGGCAATTCCACGAAGTCGCGATAAACCGATGTGCCCGACATCGAAGCATAGCGGGTATTTGCGAGAAGACCGTGGAGCGAATGACCAAACTCGTGGAGGAATGTTTCCACCTCGTAGGGAGTGAGCAACGACGGCTTGTCGGCAGTGGGCTTAGTGAAATTCATCACAATCGACACATGAGGCCGTGAATTTTCGCCGCTTGCGGTGATGAATTGCGGCTTGAATTCCGTCATCCACGCGCCAGGGCGTTTCGACTCGCGGGGGAAGAAATCGGTATATATTACACCGACATAGTCGCCTTCAGGTCCGGTCACTTCGAAAGCTTTGACATCAGGATGATACACTTGAATGTCCGTGCGTTCGGTGAATTTCAGTCCATAGAGTTTCGTCGCGAGGCCGAACACCCCGTCGATCACGTTGCTAAGTTCGAAATACGGACGCAGTTCCTCCTCATCGTAGTCGAAGCGGGCCTTTTTGAGCTTATTGGAATAGTAGCTGTAGTCCCATGGCATAATGGTGATGTCCTTGCCTTCGACAGCCGAAGCGAATTTTGTCAAGTCGGAAAGTTCCTTCTGCTGGGCAGGACGGTAAGCGTCACGGAGCTGGTCGAGGAGATTATACACATTCTCGGGCTTCTCAGCCATGGTGTGGCGAAGGCTATACGATGCGAAATTCTTGTAGCCGAACAGTTTAGCAAGTTCGAGGCGAAGTTCAGTGATGCGGCGTATGTTCTGCAGGTTGGAGAATTCTCCCGTAATGTTGCGTCCGCAATACAGACGATACATTTTCTCGCGCAGGTCGCGGCGGGCGGAGAATTTCATAAACGCCATATAAGTGGGCTGAGCGAGGGTGAAAAGATATTCGCCTTCGCGACCGGCCTCTTTGGCTGCATGCGCGGCAGCCTCAACCGAGCTTTCGGGAAGTCCGGCGAGGTCGTCTTTAGTGAGCCAAATCTTATAAGTGTTCAACTCTTTGAGCACATTTTGGCCGAAGCGAGTGGTCAGTTCAGAAAGTTCAGCCACAATCTTACGGTATTTATCACGGTCCTTACCTTTCAGTTCTGCACCATTTTCGGCAAATTGGCGGTAGGCATTGTCGAGGAGCATCGAATCCTCTGTACAGAGGTTGAGCGTGGAGCGCTTGTCATAGACAGCTTTCACCCGTTTCCACAGTTTCTGGTTCATGATGATCGACGTGGAATAGTCGGAAAGCTTGGCGCTGGCACGCACGGCGATGTCCATCATTTCAGGATTGGAATTAGCCTCATTGAGGTTGAAGAACACATTGAGCACACGGTCGAGGTCCTTGCCGGAATTTTCCATCGCCACGATTGTGTTTTCAAAAGTGGGCTCCGACTTTTGCGCGGCGATAGCGTCGATCTGGGCCTTTGCCAGCTTGATGCCGCGGTCGATGGCTTCTTCGTAATGGCTCGTTTTAATCTCGTTGAACGGAACGGTTCCGAGCGGAGTGGTATACTCCTTGAAAAATGGGTTTTGTGCTTGTGACATGATGAATGTCGTTAATGTTAATAGTGTTAATACCTTTCGTTTCATATTATTATGTTGTTTGATTTTGTATCTTTTGAACGTGGAATTGATCGAAAGCCCGAAGGGAAAGCACCTACAGCCCGTTTATCTGCCGGTGTGTCACCTCGTCGATAATCATAACGGCCATTCTTTCGTCGATATACCGGGGCACAAGACTAAGGACCGTGTTGTGGAAAGCATCGTCGTTAGCTTCGACAAGACGCCCGACAGCCTCAGCCAGTTTCTTCTCGGCGATTAGCACAGCCGCCTTCTGGCAGAGCGTCGCGGGCGAAGAGTCGATGCGCAAGGCCTCGTCGGCATATCGTCCGGCCTTTTCCACATCGCCGAGATGAAGCAGGCAGCGCGACAACGCCACTCTCGCCTCAGCCGACCCTTCGTCGTAGAAAATCACCTTATACAACGCCTTTGCCGCTTCGGAATAGTCGGAACATTCTTCTTGGCATTCCGCAAGCCGGCGCGCAATCTTTGCGTTCTCTGGCATCAACTCGCTTAACTTGGCATAACATCGGGCCGCTTCCGATGGTTTTCCGACTGCCCGATAACACAAAGCCAACTGCCGCAAGGTCCACTTGTTTTTCGGATTAAGACCATGAGCGTTGTTAAAACTCTCGATTGCCGATTCATATTCGTGGCAATTGACGCAACAATAGCCCTGTTTCTGATAGAAGGTGGCGTCGCGTGAGGAGTCGCCGACTTTGCGCAATATCGACAAAGCAGCGTCGTATTTCGCCACGGCCATGAAGGCGTCGGATAGACGCATGACCGCATCGTCGGAGGAAAGAAGACGATTGAAAACATCGACAGCAAGAAAATCGACCGACGTATCGAAAATGGGCGTCGTCTCGACGTGGGGATATAATTTGAAAAAACGGTAGAGATTTTGCAAATAGTTGGCCGACTCTTTGGAAATCTGCTCGACACGCCCGGGCGAGAGCGAAGCCGCCGCCTCTTCGCGGAGATGAATGCTCTGCTGATTGATTTGTTCTTCCACCAAATTGCGATGAGCCTGCGAAAAATTGGCAATCATGAACATCATGGAGTATTTGTCGGAATCGCACAGCATAGGATTGTCGTTGACGGTTTCGGCGAAAGTCCGCGAAAGTCCGTCGGCTGAAATTGCGGGATTGTCGGGCGAGAACGGCACGAACCAGTTCGCCAGAGTCCGGAAGAATGGGAATGATTTCATTTTTGAGAATGTGGCCATCATCACGTCGCCGCCCTGTTCCTGAATTTCGGAAAGCTGTCGCAAGCGGTCGGAAAGGCCCGACTCGTCGAGCATATCCATCCATTCGGGATTATCCTCGAGATCGCCCAAGTCTTTAATGTCCATATCTTTGAATTTCTGCCGCAACTGTGGTCCGAGCTTCATAATGTCGGGAAAAATTTCGCCAGTGACTTTTTCTGTGACCTTTTCGGTGCCTAAGGCACGGATGAAATTGCGGCACACCGATTCGATTTCGCGAGGCAACGACGGCGCAACATCGCACATCGCCGAAATGGCGTTGTCAACAGAGGCCGAACGGTTTGCTCTGCCACGATTTAACGATAGGGCTATGACAATCGCCGTCAGAGCGCGTGCTGCCACATATTCGTCGCCCGAAAGATATATCTTGGCAAGCAACGATATTTTTTCGACATCGTAATACTCAAGCAACGCAAGAAGCAGGGCCGACACTACGACCGACGCCCCCACCCTATCGATAGCAACGATTTCCTCAAGGGCCTCCGACTCTATGGGCGAAAGCGGAAAGGATGTCCATACTCTACTGAAGATGTCGTCGATAATGGCAAAACGGGAATCGTCGCCCTGAGCCTCGACATAGCTATGAGCCAGACTGACAAGGTCGCGAGAAGCCGACGATTTTTCGGCACGGAAATACTCCGTGTCGAAGTTGGCGGCCCGATGAGCGCGTGTGATTGAGTCGGCAATGAAACAAATTTTCTCCCCGAGGTCGTTGAAATTTTTCGTTCGTTCAGGGTCGTCGCCACCGTCAATCGCGAATCGTCGCATTGCCGTATAGGTTGTGTCAATAGCCTCAATTTCAGGAATATAATCGGTGCGTCCGAGCATATAGGCCAGTTGCCGTAAAAGACCTATAGCCTCGACAAGCCTACTGCCGTCAACGGCTTGAATCAGCTGTTTCTTTGTCCTTTTCCAGTTAAGTGTAGTGTCAGCCATAATGAGATGTGAATCAGTGGGATTTCCGTAAATTGCGTTTCAAAAAATCAAAGAGGATATATGGGAATGTCATTTGGTCATAAAATATAAATTAAATGGAATTTAGAAGCCCTAAATTGAAAAAAGTCGTTGAATGTCGGCGGTAGGCACAACGGCGAGCACCACCTGTCCGTCGGGGGTGAAATTGGGAGCAGGAAGCTGAAGAAGGTCGTTAACGAGCGTTTCGGCCTCGGTGTCAGTGATTTGCTGACCAGCGCGGATAGCCGTCGATTGCGCCATTGTCAGCGCGATTTTCGAGTTCACCACGTCGCTGGCGGCCTCTTCGCCAAGGTCAGTAATATTCTCCACAATCTTCATCACCGTTTCAACGGCTTCGGAGTTGGCTACCATCGGGGGCACTCCATTTATAGCCCATGAGCATGCGCCAAGATACGACATATCGAACCCACATTTCGCTATTTGCTCAGCCGACGCCTCGACAGCCACATTCTGCGCCGCCGTCAATGTCACCGACTCGGGAAACAGCAGGCTCTGCGAAACACTATGACCCGAATTCACGAGCGCGAGATAACGTTCATAAAGCACTTTTATATGCGCCCGATGTTGGTCGATTATCAGCAATCCCGACTTTGTGGGAAGCATGATATACTGATTCTTGAACCGCATGACAGTCGGGGTGTCATCGGCGGGAGTGTCGTCGATTAGCGTCGGGGCGGGATTAGTGTCGTTCCCCGCCAGCGGCATCACATCGGGAGTGATATCGCTAGAGGATGCGGCGGAAGACCCGCGTTGCGACTCAAAGCCGGCGTAAAGCTGTTCCCAATTACGTGTTGACGGTTGCCGCGACGGCTGGCTGTCGGCCTTGAATGGGTTGTAGGAACTGTCGGCATGGACATCGACGTTTCCGCGGCTTGTGGGATTAAAAGGAGGGATTTCGGGAGCCTCTGAAATGTCGAAATCGATAGACGGACCGGCATTGAAACGGCCGAGCGCCTCACGGACAGCGGCTACAAGTATTTGGAATATGGGCTGTTCGTTCTCAAATTTGATTTCGTTCTTCGTGGGGTGAATATTCACGTCAATCGACTCGGCATCGACTTCGAAGTTGATAAAATAGTTGGGCTGCTCGTCGGAGGGGATGAGTTGGGAATAGCAGTTCAGTACGGCGCGATGAAAATAAGGATGGCGCATATTGCGGCCGTTGACAAAGAAATATTGGAGCGCTCCACGTCGGCGCGCGTGTTCGGGCAGCCCCACGAATCCGGTGATTGTGGCCACTGACGTTTCGGCATCAATCGGGATGAGCTGTCGGTCAAGCCCCTTTCCGAACAGGTCGTTGATGCGCTGTTTCAGATTCCCGGGGAGAAGCTGATGCAGTGTCACGCCGTTGTGGATGATTGTGAATTCCACATCGGGGTTGACAAGCGCAAGCCGTTCAAACTCCCGCATGATGTTCGACAATTCCACCGAGTCCTTTTTGAGGAATTTTCTGCGCGCCGGCACGTTGAAGAAGAGGTTTTTCACCATTATATTAGTGCCTGGTTGGCAAGCCGTAGGCTCTTGGATTTCGAATTTTGAGCCATTAATAATCAGCCGCGTGCCAATCGAGGCGGCATGAGGCATAGTGCGCAGTTCGACCTGCGAGATGGCGCAAATCGACGCCAGGGCTTCGCCGCGGAAGCCCATCGTGTGAAGGGTGAAGAGGTCGGCGGCGGAGGATATTTTTGATGTCGAATGTCGCTCGAATGCCAGACGCGCGTCGGTTGCCGACATTCCCGCGCCATTGTCAATCACCTGAATGAGGGTGCGGCCCGCGTCTTTCAGAATGATTTCTATCCTGTCGGCTCCGGCATCGACGGAGTTTTCCACAAGTTCCTTAATCACCGAGGCGGGGCGCTGTATCACCTCTCCGGCGGCAATCTGATTGGCTACGGAATCTGGCAGAAGTTTTATCACGTCGCTCATATTGTTTTTTACTTAAAGATGTTTCTGTAAATCGCTGTTTGTGTCGATATCCTCTGAACGGAGAAGGAAATAGAGAACTGTTTGACGGGGATGATACGTGACACACCGGCGGCTAAGTGTCGAGTTTCAGGGCGTGGCCCATGCGCTTTTTTTTAGTCGCCATGTAGAAACGGTTATATTCGTTAGGGGCAATCTCAATGGGAACATTCTCCACCACACTGAGTCCGTAGGCCTCCAACCCCACCCGCTTCACGGGATTATTGGTCATCAGGCGCATTCGGTTGATGCCGAGCGCACGAAGGATTTGCGCACCCACGCCATAGTCGCGCTCGTCGGCTTTGTGGCCGAGGCAGATATTGGCATCGACGGTGTCCATTCCTGACTCTTGGAGCTTGTAGGCTTTCATTTTCTCCATCAAGCCGATGCCTCGTCCCTCTTGGCTGAGATAAATGACCGCGCCACGACCTTCGCGTTCAATCATGCGAAGAGCTTCGTGTAACTGATCGCCGCAATCGCAACGGAGGGAGCCGAAGATGTCGCCGGTGGCGCACGACGAGTGGACACGCACCAAAACCGGCTCGTCGCCCACGGCGATATTGCCCTTGATGATGGCTATGTGTTCGAGGCCGTTGCTGATTTGCCTGAATGGGATGAGGCGGAAATGGCCGTAGGCTGTGGGCATATCCACTTCGACACCCTGCTCCACGAGCGATTCTTCGCGAAGCCGGTAAGCAATCAGGTCGGCTATTGAGACGAGTTTGAAGCCCCATTCGTCGGCCAAACGTCGAAGTTGGGGCAGCCGTGCCATCGAGCCGTCGTCGTTCATGATTTCCATAAGTGCGGCGGCCGGGTACAGACCAGCGAGACGGGCGAGATCGACCGAAGCCTCAGTGTGACCGGCACGGCGCAACACTCCTTTGTCCTGAGCGTACAGCGGGCAGATATGTCCCGGACGACCGAATGTGGCAGGAGAAGAAAGAGGGTCGGCAAGGGCGCGGATTGTGGCGGCACGGTCGGCGGCGCTTACTCCTGTGGTGCATCCCTCAAGTTTATCGACGGTGACGGTGAAGGGAGTTCCCAACACCGACGTGTTCTCCGCCACTTGGGGGGTAAGCCCCAATTCTAGGCTGCGGCTTATGGTGAGAGGCACGCATAGCAACCCACGGGCGTTTTTGAGCATGAAATTGACTTGCTCGGGAGTGATTTTCTCCGCCGCCACCACGAGGTCGCCCTCATTCTCACGGTCAGCGTCATCAACCACGATGACAAACTTCCCCTGTCGGAAGTCGGCGATGGCTTCGGATATACTGTCGAGTTTTATCGGTTTTTCTGTCATATTGTGTTGTTTGCTTGTTATATCTTTTGAACGTGGAATTATTTCTGTTTTATTTGACGTTTTTTTGAACGTGGAATTAATAGAAAGCCCCAGGGGGATTTCTATTAATTGCCTTTCAGGAAATTCAGAGAGTATATTTGACAGATGGATGGCGGAAACGAGGGAGCAATGCGGGCATTGTGACCGAGTGACTGCCAGCCAGATGCAAATATAATCCTGAATTTACGAAAGAGTTCACTATTGTTAATGTTTAGTTTGACATTTTTTGAACGTTCATTATTGTTACTGTTTGTTCTGAAATCTTTTGAACGTGGAATTAATAGAAAGCCCCCTAATCATTATCGGGCGGCGAGTCCATGCCGTTGACAACATCAGCCAAAGAGGCAAATTGGGTGCCAATCACGGCCAAGTCGTCAAAAAGCTGCTGCTGTTGCCGCCGGCCCACAAAATAGCCGGCGATACCCACAGGGAACAGCACAGTTACTACCCAGAATCCCCACTCGTT